>JAZDKN010000093.1:0-2128 GCA_043803065.1 Microcaldota archaeon | reverse complement strand
TCAAACAATTCGAATATCAAGTAAACGCTTTACTGTTTTAGCTTTACTGCCTTCAGTTTAAAAAACGATTTGCTTCGCGCTGCTTCGTACTGCTTCCGCTGGAAGCGAAAAACAAAAAGAATCGGGAAAAGAGAGAAAAAGAAACGGAAAAAGGAACGAAAAAAAATAAAAAAACTTAGGTTCTCTTGCGCTTCACGATCTTGACGTTCGCCGGCGTGAGCAGAATTTTGTCCTCGTCGATGCGAGCGATGTCGCCGTTTATGCCGAGCGCGAAGCCGCGCAACTGGTTCACGACTTGCTTTAGCTTCGCGGGATTGCGCGCGAGCGGCGTGATGTTAAGCAGAATAATGTTCTTCTGCTTCAGCTCGTCCTCGACTATCGACGTGTCCGCCTCGCTTTGCAGCGAAATGGGCTTCACGTAAAAGTCGGCCGCCTTGTGCAGCACGTCGACGTCCTCGGCTTCAGCCGCGTTCATGAATTCTTCAATGTCCATGTCCTTGCTTATCCCGAGTGCCTTGCCCAAGTCCTTGAATACGCCCATTCCCAAATCACCTTTTGTTTAATCAGCTTAACCGAAGCCTTGCTTAATCAAAGCGTTAATCGCGGTTATTACTACAAGCAACTGGTTTTTAAAACCTTTTCTAAACTCTTCTTTACTCTTATCTTTACTATCACTGCCTCTCGATACGCCAGTGTAACCCGAGAAATCAAGGAAACCAAAGAAAACCAAGGAAACCAAAAATTATAAATGCCCCGAAAAGCAAAGCATTAAAGCCAGTCGAAACAACAAAATTTGTTCAAATTCGTTTGCAGTCGCGAAAAATCGCTTCAAATTCTTTCTACGATTGCTTTTCGACTGCGCTATAAGGTGGGTGTGGAGTTTGGCGAACATTTCGTTCAAAGACTTGACTGCGCCGGAATCGCCCGTGTTCAAAGACAAGTCGGTGCTCTCGCCACACTACGTTCCGGAAACGCTTCTCGACCGCGAAAAAGAAATCCGCTCGCTCATGCAAGCAGTAGCGCCCGCGCTGCAAAGCAAAAAGCCCAGCAACGTGTTTTTGTACGGGAAAACCGGGAGCGGCAAAACCGCTAGCACGCGCTACGTCCTGCAAAAACTCGGGGAGGAAGGCGCGGAAGGCGTTTACAGCGTTTACATGAACTGCCGCGTCTACGACTCGCGGTACAAAGTGCTCCAAAAAACGATTACGTCGTTTTGCCCGGATTTCGCTAAAACGGGTTACTCGTTCGCCGTGCTATACGAAAAACTGCTCGACTGGATTGAAGGCGGAGCGAGCGCGGCCGGCGAAGCGAAAAGCGGGGAAGACAAGCACACGCAAGGCGAAGGCAGGAACGCGCAAGGCGAAGCCAAGGGCGAAGCGAAAAACGCTCAAGGCGGCGCTCACGGCAAGCAAGTGGTTCTCGCGCTCGACGAAGTCGACATGGTTCGCGACCTCGACAACCTCGTCTACACGCTAACGCGAGTGAACGATGATCTCAAGCGCGGCGGGCTCAGTATAATCGGAATAAGCAACAAAGTGGGTTTCAAGCAACGCCTGGAAGCGAGAAGCAAGTCGTCGTTGTGCGAGCAGGAACTCGTCTTCCAGTCGTACAACGCGCAGCAACTCCAGGAAATACTCAAGCAGCGCTCTAAAATCGCGTTCAAAAGCGGTTCGGTAGAGGAAAGCGCGCTCAACCTCGCCGCCGCAATCGCGGCGAGCGAGAACGGCGACGCGCGCTACGCGCTCTCGCTGCTCTTGCGCGCGGGAGAGCTCGCGGAAACGCGCAAGACGCCGCGCGTTTCAGACAAGGAAGTGGAAGCGAGCCGAAAAGCTGCTGACGAGGATAAGGCTTTCGAAGTAATGAACACTCTGCCGATTCACCAACAGCTCCTCCTCTATGCCGTAGCCAGCATTGCTGAAGACGTTAGTTACAAAAAACTGATCGACGAGGGAGGAGAGCGCCTTTATTTCAGCGGCGAGATTTACGAGCGTTATACGCGCGCCGCGAAAAAGTTCGGCCGAGAACCGCGGACGAGCCGTTGGTATCGCGAGTATCTGCACGACCTCGAGAATCTGGGTTTAATCAACACGCTCGACAGTGGTAAGGGCGTGCGCGGGCACACTACGCT
>JAZDKN010000092.1:0-2777 GCA_043803065.1 Microcaldota archaeon | reverse complement strand
CGTTATGTCCTACCAGACTAGACTACAGCCGCGTCAGCAGGCGGTTTTCTTTGTGAAAGCCGCGCGAGAGTAATTATTCCGTTGAACGCCTTTTTTAATTCTTTCTTAACGAAAAATCGGTCAATCGCGACTGCTTCAACTGGCGGCGATTCGCTCTGCGCGCGCGGACGATTGCGTAAACGAGCGCCGCAGCGAAAACGACTGCCGCAGCGTAAATCACGTAGTCCTCCGGAATCTGCTTGGCTGAAACAGCGATTGAAGGCAAATTCTGAACCTCGTTCGGCTCTTCTCGCATTATTTCGAGTTGAAACGGTTGCTCCGCGCTCGCCCCGCTCACCGCGTCCCGCGCTTTGAACGAACCCGCGTAAATTCCCGGCGCAGCAGGCTTCGCGAAAACGAACGCAACGAGTTTTTCTTCGCTCGGGCCCAACGAAAACGTTTCGCGCTGCTTGACGCCGCCGAACTCGCCTACGACGTCGACTGCGTCGATTTTTTCGTTTCCTTCATTCACCACGACTATGCTGAAAGATTCTTTCGCGCCAGCGTCCTGCGCGGCGAAGCGCGTTATCGAAAGTTTTTCGAATTTCTTGGATTCCGCGTCCGCCTTGCCTTGAATCGTCGTCGAAGTTTTTTCGCCGAAGCCCTGCACCTCAACCGAGAAATTGTAAGTGAATCCCTCCCGCAAGTCGCGCGGAAAAACCAGCAACCAACTAACCGCCTTTTCCTCCCCGGGTTGTAAGTAAATGATTCGGGCGCTGCCGTCGGCAGCGCGTACGGCGAGCGACTGCGGTTGGCTCGGCACTATAACGACGAACGGAAGCGCGATTGCGCCGCTTGCCTTGCTTTTGACTGCTAGCGCGATTTCTTCAGCGGAACCGGCTCCGACCACGCTCGGCGCGTTAAGCGAAACGTCAAACAAATCGCCGAAATCGCTTTTTTCCGCCACGACGACGCTAGGTTCGCTCTTAACGACGTCTACGCCTGCGGTCGCTGTTTCGGAAATGTCGCGTTGGTTCAAGCCGTGTCCGAACTTCAAGTGCCCCGCGTCGAGAACGCCTACCTCTCCAAAAGTAGGGTCAACCGGCAGCCAACTCCGGCTGCCGTCCGCGCCGTTTCCCGCGATTCCCGCTTCAACCCAAGCGTGCGCGCCCCACGACTCCCCGGAATAAACAAGGCCCGCGGTGAAGCGCGCGGGAATGCCGCGGCTGCGCAAGAGCGCGATGAGGAGCGTCGCGAACTGGTTGCACACGCCGCGTTTTTCCGCGAGCACTCGTTCGGCTTGAATTTCCTTCTTCCAGTACGACGCGTCGTAATCCACGTTGTTGCGAACCCACTCGGTCAAGAGCGTTACCGCCTCGTAATCGTCGACCGCCGTGCCTGCAACCGACGCAGCTGTCGCTTTGACTGCGCTCGTCGCTTCAGTCAACTCCGTCGCCTGCAGGTATTTCTCGGTTTCGCCTTGCGCGAGCGGCTCCAGCGCAGCGCCGTAATAACTGATTTCCGCGACCGCCTTCAACTCGAGCGTCTTCTGTTTTTCGCCTGCTGGCTGGAAGACAAAGCGCAAGCGCGAATTGTTGAATCCGTCGCTAGCCTCTTGGGCTTGCGGCGTTGAAGAGTAGGAAATGCGCTGGTAAGGCGTTTGGGGAAAAGCGTAAGTTTCGAATAAAATTTCTTTAGGCGGCGTTTCGCCGAGCTGCAGAAGCCACGACTGCGTTACGTCGAGTCTCGTCGAGCCGAGCTCGCGCGGATTCATTTCTCCAGCTCGCGCGCAAACTGCAAAAAAAGCTATAACGACGAAAAAAATTAAGGCTAATGAAAAAATGTTGCGGCGGTTGCGACTGTCGCGGCTATGGCGGAGTCTCACGGTGTTCACGAGCTGTCTTAACGCGCGCGAAGTTTAATAAATCTCTGAAATCTCTAGAAAAAACGGGTGAATCGCGCTGAATCGATATGGGATAAATACAGTAAACCAGTACTGCCATAAAATCAAGCTGGCCGCGCCTCGCTCACCAAGTCGCGCGCGACCTTAAAAATCGCTTCGAACTCCGCCCAACCCGTTGTTTTAGCTTTCCCGTACTCGGCGCGCAACGCGCCGATTTCCTTTTTCTTTTTTTCGATTTCGCCTAGGCGGTCTACCCACACGATTTCGAACGGAAAAACGCTTTCACGCTCGCGCGCGAGCTCGAGTCCCGCGGCGAACATTTGCTTGACGTTGTCAAACTCGTCCTCGTAAAACCTGCGCGCGTCGAAACCGTCTTTTTCCAAACGCTTGATGCAACCGATATACGCGCTTTTCGTTTTCTCGCCGCCGAACTCGATAGTCGAGTAAATGCGCTCGATGACTTCGCCGAGCCCGCTTGCCTTGAGATACTTGTCGAGCAGCGACTGCGTGCCGCGCGAAAGAGCGACGACGCGCCACCCTTCTCTCCTTTCCTTGCGAATGACGCTTTTGGGACTCAACGCGTCGGGAAGCGCTTTCGCATCAATCGCGCCCTTCTCGAGCGCCGCCTCAAGCAAATCGTAATAAACTTGGCGGGCTTTCGTGCCGCGCTTGGGGCGCGCGATTCGCTCGAGAACGATGCGCGAAAGGCGCGAACCGATTTTCGAGCGCTCGCTTGCGATGAAGCCAGCTTTCATCAACTCGTTTTCGAGCTCCGCGTCTGGCGCGGCGACAAGCGGCTCGAGAGCGTCCTCGAGACGAGCGCGATAATACGCCATGGCTTGCTTCTTGAAGTCGGGCGCGAGCGTGCCGTTGAAATCGTAAACCACGCATTTTT
>JAZDKN010000091.1:0-3279 GCA_043803065.1 Microcaldota archaeon | reverse complement strand
TGGACGCATCGTTGATTTAATGGTGAAGGAAGGCTTCGTTAAGACTAAGACTGAAGCTTTGCGCCTCGCGCTATTCGAATTCAATCGCAGTCACAACGTTGTTCCCGACGAGGATACCGCTTACGCGTTGCTGGCTGAACACATTCTTGCCGGCGTCGACTCTGGAAAAGTGAAAGTCAAAAAGTTTTCTTTGAAGGAGCTTGATTGAGTTGGCGCTCGTCGTTCTTGAAACCGAGTTTTTTGAGAGAGACGTCAAAAAGCTCGACGCGTCGGTTAAGCGTGAGTTGAGGCAGACTGTTTCTAAAATAATCGATGACCCAAAGAAAGGAAAACCGTTAAAGCATTTCAAAAACGTTTTTTCGGAGCGTATGCGCAATTTTCGCATCATTTATCGTTTTGTCGAGTCGCGCAACGAATTGCTGCTCGTTTGTTTCAGGAACCGCGATGAAGTTTACGATTTTCTGAAGACGATTCGCCCGAGTCTTTGAGCGGCGGCTTGACGCAGTTCAAGACCGGTGCGCGAGCGAAAGTCGACGCTAACGCTGGCGTCATTGTTGTTCAATAAATTCGATTTTGTGCGATTTTAATTCTTCTTTGAGCAAGCGCGCTTTCGAGACCGTTATACACTTTAGTATTCTGATTATTGGTAGAGGAATACTTGTTTCTCGTGTTGGTTCGTTGGAGCCAGTGGCTGCACAGACATGGTCGGCGTAGTGAGTCCACTTATAATTGCCTTTTGGAGTGCGACGATAGCTAATGAGTACCGACCCTAGTCCGCCGATTTTTTGCGGCTTTAACGAGACTTCAGTGATCCTGCCTTTTTGGTGGAATACTTGTATATTCATTTTATCACCGTTCCGACGACGTTTTTGCCGAGCAGCGCGTCTCGCACGCGCCCCGTCGCGAGTCCGTTGACGACGATTATTTCAGATGCGCGCGACAACGCCGCGATTTCGCGGAGCTTGTTGATTTTTCCGAGCATTCCGCCGGTAACGTCGTCAGCGGCGCGGCTGCCGCCCAAAAAAGTTTTGACGTCCGCGTAATTTTTTTTGTTGATTTCGGGGATGAGCGGCGCGCTCGGGTTCTCGTTCGGATTTCCGGCAAAAACGCCGTCCACTTCTCCGGCAATGACTATTCGGTTCGGCTTTAGTTCTTCCGCGAGGAAGGCGAAGATTTCTTCCGTCGGAAGAATCGTCATGCCTTGTTTTTCGTCGATTGCAACGTCTCCGTAAACGCACGGCACGAGCCCGAGTTCTAAAATTTTTTTGAGCGGCGTTAGATCCCATTTGACGATGCGCGATTCGCGTGCTATCGCGCCAGCGCTCGGGTGAATGCTGCAAGCGTTGACGCCCGCGGCGAGCAGCGCGTTGACGACGATTCTGTTGAGCCTCGCAGCTGCGTCCTGGACTTCCGCGAACCCGCGCACGCTTTGAGGTCCGAGGAAACCGCGGTGCGTTTGAAACTTGTGAGCTGGACCGTGAGGGAAGCTTCCTCCTCCGTTGCCGATTACGAGTTCGAAGTGTTTGGTTTTGCGGGCTTCGGCGATTTCGCGGGAGAGACGCGAGATTACCGTAGGGCGCGTCGTGAACGGTCGCGTCTTGTCGGTGATGAGGCTGCCGCCGAGCTTTAGGAAAACGATTTCCTTCTTCACAACCAACGCCTTTTTCTTTTTTTATTGAAGCAGTTTCTTGCCTCTCGTTTGCTTGGCTAATAGTTTTATTGCCAAGCGGAACCAAACCGCGTATTTTCCGGGGTTCTCCCTGATTTCTTGCAGCGCCTTGCCGGCTTTCAGCAAAACGAGTTTTCCCGCGACTTCCTTGGGGTTCGGCTTGAAAGCGCCTGAATGCTTTACGACGCTGACGCGGCAGTACTCGTTCTCGCACGTTCCGTCCGCGTAATGCTCTTCGTAACTGAATCCGCCGAAATGCGTGAACGCGCGCGGGGCAAAACCGTATTCTTCGCGCAAGCAGCGGCGCATGGCGCGCTCTTTTGTTTCGCCCGCTAGAACGTGGCTTACCGGCGTGTCGAAGACTCCGCCGCCGACTTTGCGCTTGGGGCGCTTGTGCAAGACGAATTCGTTGCGGCCGTTCAGGACGAGGACTGCGAACGCTAAATGCTTTACTCCCGGCGTGGTGTGCGCGTGCCACCGCTTGACTTTCGCGCCAGTGATGCTGCCACTGGCCGTGGCGACGTGCAGAACCTGGTTCGCTTTGTGCGCGTCTTTGTGCAAGTTCATGCGATTAGTAATCAGGAAAGCGTTTAAAAGTTCTCCGTTGAACAACGCGGTTTTGACTAGCATAAGTGAAGGCCAGATATTTCGCTTCGTTTTTAGAGGATGCGTGAGTACACTGCGCCCCAAGCCTTCTTTTTTAAAGCGGCGATGTCCGCATTTGTTTCGCCAAATTTTACTGACGGGTGTGAATCCACTAGTTTCACGCCGCCCATTTCTTGTTCTCTCACGTATCTTACGACTGCGCCATACAAATCTGGTGACAACATCTTAAGCATTTGTTGATTCGGCGGGTGAACAATTAGCTTTTCTTTGCCTTTTTTGAGTTCCACGACGGCAAAGTTTTTCTTCGGTCGCATTATAAAGTGTTTGCGACTCCCCGTGTGTCCAATAATGCCGCCGCAGCGTCCGTTTGCTTCAATGACGTGAAGCGTATGTGGACCTTTAACAAATATATCCCAAACAGGTCCATGTGCTAGCTCATAACGTGCTGGCATATTACCAATCACCTCTTAGTTTTTGTGTGAGCATATACTTTAAAGCATTTTGGTGGCGCTGAAGCGGTTTATACGTTCGCGACGCCTTCAAATCTTATCGTAACTCAAACCGATTTCTTCGAGCGAGCGGAGAATTGCGGAACGGTTGTCCGCGCCGCAGCCTTTCCAGTCAATAAGCGCGCACTCGACTGGCTCAGCAGTCGCCGCTATCGCCGCGCGAATCGTTTCAGTGCGAACGCCGTCGAGCAAGTGTTTCGGGCAAATGTGGGAAACCGCGTAACCCGCTTCGAGAACCTTTTCGTAACTCGGAACGTAGTGACCGCCCCCGCAGAGAACCGCGACTTTACCTACGGCGTCGCTCCAGCCTCGCGCGACTTCCTCGACGCAGCCGGCAGCCAGACGCGTAGCGTTTTCGTTGCGCCACTCGGCTTCAGTGCTGCCGACTTCGATGAAGAGCGAGGGAATCGCGAGCGCGAAAGGCCCGTGGTGCGTTGCCTCGCGGGCGGCTTCGAATCCTTCGAGTGGATTGCGCAGGAAGAATTCGCTTGCGGC
>JAZDKN010000090.1:0-2101 GCA_043803065.1 Microcaldota archaeon | reverse complement strand
GCCCTTCTCCTTCTTTTTCTCGTTCCTCTTCGCTTCCTTTTTCTCCTCTTTCTTGGAAACCGCGGGAAGCGCGGCTATCGCTTTCTTCGCTTTTTCTTTTTCCGTTTCCTCAGCAGTCGCTTCCTTTTTCTCGCCTGCCGCCTCCGCTTTTTCCGTTTTTTGCGGCTTTTCCTCGACGAGCTTTTCCTCCCTCTTTTTTTCTTCAGGGGATTTGAACAACTTGTCTTCCTCAGTCATTAAACCAATCACCAAACCCGTTTGATTAACATTCGATTAACAGCCGTTCATCACTTGATTTTCACGCCGAGCTTGCGCTGGCGCCAGTTGCGCGTGCGCGTATTGCGCACGAGGCGGCGCGCGGTGCGCGCGATAACGAAAATTGGGATGCGGCGGTTCTGCTTCGCTTTTTTTCCGAGAAACCGCTTGCGTTCGAAACTCTTGTTCTTCGACATCCGAAACCACTCTCTTTTTTATTCCGCTTTTCTCTCGATTTTTTTTTCTCATTTTTTCTTATTTTTCGTTTTACTTGCTCACGCGCACGATTTTCGTTTCCCTTCTTTGTTTCGCGATGAGCCGAGAAACGAATTCCTTCAACTGCGCCTCGCTCACGCGCGACTTAAGCTGCCCGTTTTGCGCCAAATACAAAAACAATTGCGCGAGTTGCGAGTAAAGCTCCGCGTTCGCGGCGCGAATGTTCGCTAAACGTTCGTATGCGGCCGGCTCGAGAATCTGCTTCAAAACCGAGCGAGCCTGCAACTCCGCGGCGCGGGCTCTGCGCAATTCCTCGAACTGCGCCGAACGCGCGTTTTCCGCCTGCGAGTCACGCGAATCCTGCGAATCGTTTTCCCCCATGAGCGCTCACGCGCCGAACAATTTAAAACAACAATTTTTTTGAGAAATTAAAACAAACGAAAAACAAACGAGCGAGTCTGCGATTCTCCGCTATTCGCTGCGAGTCTACTTGTTGGCTGCGGCTTTGTCGAGCAACGCCAAGCCAGCTGGCGCGATTATGCGGCCCGTCTTCTCTTTTTTCACGAGTCCAGCTTTTTCGAGCTGCTGGAGCGCGACGCGAATGATTTTTCCTCCGCCGGGCTTGTGGTGAGGCGAGTGAACGACGTGCCGCTGCCTGCCGCCGTACTTGTGGCGCAATCGGCGCACGCCCTTGTTGCCGTGAATGTAAAGCGTGCGCAGGAGCGAGGCGCAGCGCGTGAACCAAAAGTCTTCCTCCGCTACCGGGCGCTCGTTGTGCGAGCCGCTCTTGACGCCTAAAACCCAGTCTGGCGTCTTAATCGCTTCCGTTTTTTTGAGTTCCGCAGCAACCCGCGTTATCAGCGCGTCGGGCGAAACGTCTAGAGCCGAAGGCAAAACAATCCCTCCAATTTTCAGCTATAATCGCTTATGCTAGTGTTTGATTTGCTTGTTTTCTTTGGTTTTCTTAGAATAAGGAAACCGTCGAGTATTCTTGCAAACGCAGGTATATAAAACTGTTTTTCCGCTGCCCGCACGCTTTCTGCCGAGCCGCACTCGCACCGTTTTGCCGGGAACCCACGGAAGACCGCACTCCTTGCAGAACGCCTTGTTGCCAAGAGGCAAGCGGTGGCGAGCAGCGATTCGGCGCGCGAGCGAAACGTAGCGCTTCGCTAGCTTTTCGTCGGAATCCAGCGTTCGAGCCGCAAGCAACAACAGTTTTTCGCACCTGCACCGCGCGACGTCGTTTATATTCATGGCAACCCATAAATACGACTTCGAATTTAATTAAGGATGCTGAAAAAAGCGTGTCGAAAACGGTGGGTTGAAACGGTGGGTTGAATGGTGGAAGACGAGTTATACAAGTTAAGCGTTCGTGCGTTCATTCAAGACGGGAACCGGTTTCTCTTAGCTCACCAGGATTGGGAAAAGGCGTGGGAAACGCCTGGCGGGAGAGTGCGCGAGGGAGAAAGCGTTCTCGACGCTGTGCGCAGGCACGTGCGCGAAGCAACGGGTTTCGAAGCTTATCCTGAAGGCGTCATCGAATTCGCGCACGGCAAGAAGAAAGACTCGAAATACTCGCAGTTGCACATAATCTTTAAAGTCAAGCTCGACTCGGAAAAGAAGGGTTCTC
>JAZDKN010000089.1:0-2131 GCA_043803065.1 Microcaldota archaeon | reverse complement strand
TGCGGTTGAACGGAACGATTACGCGCCGCATCTTGTTGCGACTCAGCATTTCGAGCCGCTCGAGGGTTTTCTGGTCGAGCACGCGGATTTTCTGCACCGCATCGTCGCGCTCGTAAACGATTACTTCTTCCTCGCCGTCTTCGCGCAAGCGAGTCGTGTGCACGCGCTTCTGCAGTTGTTGTTCCGGCAGCGCGTTTAGAAAAGCTTGCCCGCCGCCTAAAAATTCCCGTTCCGGCGGAGCGTATTTGTCGCTCCCGCAATTCGGGCACGCGCGTTCGCTCGCCTTGCCGAGTGCGCCGCAGTGCCTGCAGCGGAATCCTAGGCGTTCCGCGACGAACGACGGCACGGCGCCGGGTTCGACGAGCCTGCTCTTGAGTTTTTGCTGCGCGCGCGTTTCGCTTTCGAGTTGCGCAAGCGAGCGAACTTCGCAAAACGGCCGCTCGGGATTTTCTGGATTGTGCAAAACCGCGATTTCCTCCGTCGGTTTCGGCAGGAGGGAAGCCATTGCTTGCGCTATCATTGATTTTCCTGTTCCCGGCGGGGCGACGAGCAGTAAATTCCTCCGCTGTTTCGCCGCGAGGCGCGCCAGTCGCACGGCTTCTTCTTGCCCGATTACTTGCTCGAGCGGCTCGCTAGGCACAACGATTTCAGCAGTAGTCTTGAATTTAGCGATCATGACGAGCAACGCACCTTCCGAGAAAAATAAGGCGCAGGCGGTTAATTAGGTTTTTGAAGGCGGAATTGGCGACTGTGCTGCCAACGCTTTTTCCAGTGTTTCAGTTTTTCCCGTAAACGACGTCGTGGTGTTCGAGGCGTTCGAACAAAACGTGTTTTTCCTTCTTGAAAACGCGGAAAATCAGCACGAAACTCCTGTCGACGTGTACCCGCTTGTAGTCGCTCAAGCCGTAGCGCAGATTCTTATAGCGGTCGATGGTGGTTTCGTCGCATGAAACGATTTCCTTGATTTTCTTGTTCAAGATGAGCACGCGCGCCTTGTCCTTCTTCACGAGTTTTTTTATCGTGAGGTCGAGGTTTTCCGAAAAGTCGAAGGAAAAGTTTTGGGTCACGACACTTCACACAATTTGTCCAACTCGCGCAAACTCATTTTGCGAAAACCGTATTTTTTGACGTGCGCGTTGCAGGATTCGATTACGTCGGAAACGAGTTTCTCGTTCACTTCCTTTTCGACGAACTCTTCGCCGAACAAATCGGCAAATTTATCCAACGCCTGGCTTTTGTCCTTCAAGCCGAACCGCTCTTTTATCACTCCCAGCACGCGATTCGTGTAATCAGCCATAATGAAATTCGCAGTCGTCACAAAACCACCTGCAGCAAACTTAAAGTTATATAGAGTTAGTTTAAATTAGTTTAAATAACTTTGCTTTTGGCGCGCGCCTGCCGCCGTCTCCTGCGTTCACTTCAAGCGCCACTTGGGCTTTCCGTTTTTCGCGACCGCGTCTTCGACGATTACGCCGCGCTCCCGGATTTCCTTGCGGATGGCGTCCGCGCGTTCGAAATCGCGCGACTTGCGCGCCGCTTCGCGCTCTTCCAGCTTCGCTTCCACCCACTTCGCTAGCTCGGCGTCTGCACGCTTTTCTTCGCGCAGCGCGAGAATGCGCTCGAAATCATCGAACAACGCGAGCGCTTCACTCGCTTGCTCTGGCCCCAAGGTTTTCGATTCCATTGCACTGTTGGTTTCGCGCACGAAATCGAATACGGCGGCGAGCGCGCTAGGCGAATCGATGTCGTCGTCCAACGCTTTCTCGAATTTCTTGCGCGCGCCAGCGATTTTCTTGGTGAAGCCTTCGCCGGTTTCGACTCCCAAAACTGGTTCGTAGCCTTTAAGGTTGCGGTAGCACTCGTTGTAACGCTCGACTGCCGCCGCTGCGGCGGTGAGTGCGGGGAAAGTGAAATTGAGTTGCTGGCGGTAATGCGCGGACAACAAAAGATAGCGTACGGCAAGCGGCGAGTGGCCTTTTTTCAAGACGTCGCGCAACGTGTAAAAATTCCCAAGCGATTTGCTCATTTTTCTGCCTTCCACGAGCAAGTGCTCGTTGTGGAACCAGTATTTCGCAAAAGGCTTGCCGGTAACCGCCTCGCTTTGCGCGATTTCGTTCTCGTGGTGAGGGAA
>JAZDKN010000088.1:0-2889 GCA_043803065.1 Microcaldota archaeon | reverse complement strand
CCGCCGTGGCTGATGATAGTCGGCATCATTTTTCTGATTCTTTCACCTATTTTCGCGATGCTGATTAAAGCCGCGTTGTCGCGCAAGCGCGAATCGCTCGCGGATGTGGATGCGGCGATGCTGACGCGCTATCCTGACGGGCTCGTCGGCGCGCTGAAGCGAATTCGCGATGACGCGAACGGGAGCGCGGTGGCGCAGCCGAGCGAGGCAATCGCGCACATTTACTTCGCGAACCCGTTGAGTGGGAAAGCGGTGATGGGCTTGTTCGCCACGCATCCACCGCTTGAAGAACGAATCGCGGTGCTCGAGCGTTACGCCCTCGAAAACCGCAAGAAGTAGGCGGTGCAACCTCCGATCGGAGCGCCCCCAACCAATATGCTTAAATTCTGTAAATTACAAAATTAGTGCATGGCAGCTGTTAGCGCGGCTTCACTCTCGAAAGAAGCGCTGAATGAGATAAACAGGAAATTCAGCGACCAAGGAACGCGCAGCGAAGCCGAACTTGAATTCATTTCTTACAAAGTTTTGAACACGCGCGGAGTCAACCGCAAAGCCGCCACGCTCTTGATGGAAATCGCGAGGCACCATCCTTTCGTTGACGGAAACAGGCGGACTGCTTACGAGTCGGCGATTACGCTCATCGAATTGAACGGCAAACGCTTGGAAGTCGGCGAGTCTTCGCGTTTTAACGTCGTGGTTTGGGCGGTCAAACCTAAAACAAGCATAGACGAAATCGTCGAGTGGATAGCCAACCACACTCGGAAGTGAACGCGAATGCAAGAAGTCAAAATCAAGGGAAAACGCGGAAAAGCCTACGTTGCGGAATGGAAGGACATCAAACGCATTGTGGAACGGCACTTGCGCGAGTACAAGTCGTTTTACGCGCAACTCGCCGAATTGTGAACTCCAGCCACGCAAACCAAGTAGAATTGAATCTTCATCTCTGTCCTCGTCTCAGCTAACAGTCGAAGCATTCCTGCACAACAGGAAGATATTCGGCAAAACGCAAGCGCGCAGCGTCTTCAAGGCTTTAGGATTACTTTCGCCGCTTCGCCCGCCTTTATCGCGGCGAATCCTTTCTCGAAATCGCTTAGCGGGAATTCGTGCGTGAGAACGGGGCGAACGTCGACTTTTGCTTTTCCTCCGTTTCCTCCGTCGAGTAGTTCGCGCGTTTTTTCCCACGTATCCCAAATGCGGCGTCCGTTGATTCCGTAAATGCGGGCGTACTTGAAGACGATTCCGTTGTCCACGTCGAGCTCGACAGCTTTCGAGAAAACGCCGAGAATATTCATTTTCCCGCCGGGACGCAACGCCTTGAAACCGTTTTGCAACGCGCCAGCGTTCCCGCTCATCTCGAGAACAGCGCCAACTCCTTTCCCGTTCGTCGCGCTCAGAATTTCAGAAACGTAGTCCTCTTTGGATGGATCGAAAACTCGGTCGGCGCCCATTTGGCTTGCTATTCGCGCGCGCAGCGGCGTCGGTTCTACGGCGAAAACAGGCGAAGCGCCTATCGCTTTCAGAATGCCGACTGCGAAAAGCCCGATTGGTCCGCAGCCGAGCACGAGCGCGCTGTCCCCGCTCGGCGCGCCGCCTTCGAAAACAGTGTGAACTGCGTTGCCGAACGGCTCTTGAATGCTCGCGATCGCCGGTGGCAGCGCCGCGTCATTAACCCAAGCGTTTTGCTGCGGGACAACAGCGTATTCCGCGAAAACCCCGTTCATATCTACGCCGAAAATCTTCATGTTCTCGCAAATGTGCTGGTTGCCTCGTTTGCACTGCTCGCAAGTTCCGTCGTAAACGTGGGTTTCGATTGAAATGAAGTCGCCGAGCGCCAGCTTGCCCGCTGCCTCCGCGTTCGCGCCTAGCTCGACGATTTTGCCGGCTGCTTCGTGCCCGAAAATCATGGGCGGCTTAATGCGGTTTTGCGCCCACTCGTCCCAATTCCAGATGTGCACGTCCGTACCGCAAATGCTCGCGGCATCGATTTTGATGAGAACGTCGTTAGGCCCGGGCTTGGGCGCGTCGACTTCCTTTAGCACCGCGCCTGGCGCCGGCTTGTCCTTGAAAACCGCTTTCATCAAACACACCGATTCCAAAAAAAAACTTCGATAAAAAAGAAATTACGCTTGACTGCGCGTGATTTTAAAACGGAGAAGCGGTTATGCCGCGCCGCATTAAAAAACGTATTGCCGCGCGCTCTTTTTCGTCAAACGACTTAAACGCGCGAAACGCGCGCTGCGGGGCTAAGCTAGGCGATTAAAGAAAAAATAAGAAAATAAAAAAGGAAAGAAAAAAAATAAAAAAAAACTGGAAAAAAAAACAACGGGAAAACTCACATGCCTTTGCGTTTCTTGCGCGTGGAATACAAGTACGCTGCGCCAGCGAGGACGACGATTATAATCACGCCGACGAGCGTCAAATCGATTCCACCAGCCGCAGCTCCGCCTGCTGCTTGCGCTTGCTGCAACGCGTTTTGAGCGAGCTGCGCGTTCTCGAGCGCGAGAGCGTATTGCCCGTTGTTCAACGCTTGCTGCGCTAACGCGAGCAAGCGCTCGGCTTCGGGAGCGTTGACTCCTTGCGTTTTCGCTAGAGCGATTGCTTCCTGCGCGGCGGAAACGCCCGCGCGAGCGCGCGTTTCGGAAACCACGGCCGCCGTGGGCGCTGCAGTGGGTTGTTCGCCTGGAACTTCAGGCGTTGCGGTTGCCGCTCCAGTCGGTGCTGCAGTCGGCCTGTAAGTTGGCATTCCAGTTGGCGCTGAAGTCGGCGCGGTCGTAGACGTCGGCGTAGCGCAAGGCGTGGGCGTTGGTGTGGAACCGCCTCCTCCAACAGTGTTAGACGTTATGAGGAACACTACCATCGGCGTGCAACCCCAGTTGCCGAGCGAGTCGT
>JAZDKN010000087.1:0-2627 GCA_043803065.1 Microcaldota archaeon | reverse complement strand
CAATTCGCATCAACTCCAAAAACTTCGTCGAAGTCATGAAAACGGTTTCGCCCACGCTAAACAAAGGCGCTAGAAACAAGCGCGTGCCAGCTTGCATCATGAAAGCAAACGATGAAACCGTCGCCGCATTCTTGTCCGCGTTCATTGACGGAGACGGCGGCACATACCGAAACCCGAGAAGCGTTTGCTTCTTCAGCGCCAGCATAACGCTGATACGACAATTGCAGGGCTTGCTGCTGCGCTTTGGAGCAATCTCAAAAATAACTGAAAGCACGAAAAAAGGTTACGGTCCCTGCTACCGCTTGCTGGTTCAAGGGAATTCGCTGAAAACTCTATCCAAATACTTGAAGCTCGCGCAAGAAAGAAAAAGGAAGATACTCGCTGAGAACGAGGCTGCCACGAAAAACAAAAAACGTTTCGCCTCGCTAGACACTGTTCCCCACACGGGCAGTCTGATTAACTCCGCTCGAAAAAAACTCGGTGTTTACGGTTACGCTTTGGGTTTGTCGCGAGGCACGCTTTCAGTCTTTGAAAGAGGGTTGAACAAGCCGTCTAAGGAAGCACTCAAAAAAATTGTTGCAGCTCTAAAGAAAGCAAGCGACTTGAGAAAAGGCACGGCAAGCGAGGAAATAGGCAGACTGGAGTTTCTCGCGGAGAGCGACCTCCAATTCGATGAAATAATCGCCTTGAACGAAATCAACGGAGAAAAATTCGTTTACAACCTGTCGGTAGAGGAAGACAAGAATTTTATCGCTAACGGAATAATCGTTCACAACAGCGACGAAGACCGCGGGCTCATGCACGAGGCGATGGAGCAGCAGTTCGTGAGCATCGCGAAAGCCGGAATCGTCACGCAATTCAAGGCCGCCGCGTCCGTGCTCGCCGCGGCGAATCCCAAGATGGGCCGCTTCGATCCCATGAAGCCGCCTGGCGAGCAGTTCGCGATGGGCCCGGCGCTCATATCGCGCTTCGACTTGATTTTCGCGATAAAAGACTTTCCCGACGAAACGCGGGACCGCGGCCTAGTCGAGCACGTGCTCACCAGCCACAAGCTCGCGAGCGAAAACAAAATTCCCGAGGCGGGTTCTCCCATTAATCCGGAAATCGAGCCTGAACTACTCCAAAAATACATCGCCTACGCGCGGCAAAACGTTTTCCCGATTCTAACTGACGCGGCGATGAAGAAAATTGAGGAATATTATATCCACTTGCGGAAAGTCGGGGAAAAACAGGGAAACATTGCGGTTACGCCGCGCCAACTCGAGGGACTCGTACGCTTAAGCGAAGCGAACGCGAAAATGCGTTTGAGCGACAAAGTCGAGGCTGCTGACGCCGAACGCGCGATTGCGATAGTGAATTTCGTGCTTGAAGAAATTTACGTGGATAAAGAAACCGGGAGAATCGACAGCGACGTGATTAACATCGGGCAGCCGAAGAGCCGAATCGACAAGATGCGTTCGCTGCTCGGCGTAATAAGCGAACTCGAGAAACAAACGGACCTCGTAGCAATCGAAGACGTTTTCCGCGATGCGGCGAAGTACGGAATGGACGAGACGTACGTGCGGCAACTAATCGAGACTCTCGAACGCCAAGGCGACTTGTACAGGCCAAAGGCGGGGCACGTGAAGAGCGCGCGCAAGCGCGAGTGGTAAAACGCTTGCTCGCATTCGGGGCTCGCTCGCGTTATTCGGGATACAACCCAACTAATTCGATTAACGGTTTCGCCCAACCGACTAGCGAGAATAAGGCGTAAAGCAGCGTAGCCGCGCCGAATGCGAGGACGAGCGCGGGCAATACGACGTAAAGCGCGAGCCTGCTGCCTAAAAGAAACCAAAAGAAAAGAAACAAGACGGTGAAGGAAAAAACGAAGAATTTCGCGCCAAGAGCGTAACCGCTGCGTTCACCGCGTTCAGGAATGGAAAAAGCGAGCTTCGCGCCGCTGCCGTCGCGCAAGCGCTTCGCTGGCTTTAAGCCGCGCTTTCGCGTGCGTGACGAAGCCGCTTCTTGCGAAATCCGACTCCGTTCAGCCAACAAAAGCGCTCGCACCTCGAAATCAACCGAACAATGCCGCTAAACCTTCAGCGGCTTCGGCTTCCTTCTCGGCTTCGCTCTTCTCGTCCTTCTTTTCTTCCTTCTTCGCTTCCGCGCCGCCTGAGGGAGCTGCGCCCGCGGCTGCGACTGGAGCTACAGCCGCTTGCTTCACCGCTTCCGCGATGTCGACTCCCTCGAGTGCCGCGCAAACCGCCTTGAGCTTCGTCGGCTCTTCGCTTGCGCCCGCGGCAGTCAAGACTTTCGCGAGGTTTTCTTCGGTGACTTTCTGCCCTGCGGAGTGCAGGAGCAAAACGGCGTATACGTCCTTCATTTTTTTCTCACCTAACATGATTTCAATATTTCAAACAATTCAAAAAACGAACATTCAAACAATGAACACTATTTTTAAACGGCGGGAGCTGGTTCAACGGGCTTGGCTTCTTCCGCTGGTTTCACTTCCTCTTTCTTTTCTTCCTTATTCTCCTCTTTCGTTTCCGCTTTCTTTTCAGCCGCGGGAGATTTGGACTTGATTAATTTATCTATCGCGTTCGCTTCCCGCGCCGCTTTCGAGATGATGAACGAAGTGCTCTGCGCGT
>JAZDKN010000086.1:0-16804 GCA_043803065.1 Microcaldota archaeon | reverse complement strand
TTGCTTAGCGACGTTGGCTTCGGCTGCACCGAAAGCTATCCGTTGCCTTACGTCAACTTTGAATTCGCTCCGTGGTTTTGCGGGGAATTGCTTCGCGCAGTCGGCGACGGGTTCCTTGCCGGAGCACTAGTTTTCCTCTTAACGGCAGCAAGCCGTAAAACCAGGATAAAACCACGCGCTTAAATGTCTAGTATGCTCCGGCCGGGATTCGAACCCGGGTTACGGGATTGAGAATCCCGTGTCCTGGACCGGACTAGACGATCGGAGCGCGGTAATAGTTTTGCAGCGACTCTTTTTTAAGCCGTTCGAACAAAATGTTTGTCGCGCGGGCCCGTAGCTCAGCCTGGATAGAGCGACTGGTTCCGGTCGAAAAGCGTTTGCGCTTTTTTGTTCGCCGGGAGTCGAAGCTTCGGTTTCAGGCGATTTCGGCGGAAACGCTGCGGGAGAAACCAGTAGGTTCGCGGGTTCGAATCCCGCCGGGCTCGCTTTTTTGTTTTTCGGAAAAAGAAGGCGAAAGCTTTTGATAGTGATTACCGGCGGAGCTGGCTTTATCGGCAGCGCGCTAGCGCGCAGGCTGCTTCGCGGCAACTCAGTCGTCGTTTTCGACAATTTTTCGAGCGGCAGTCCCTCGAATTTTCCTGAGAGCAAGAAGCTTAAATCAATTCGTGGGGACATTCGGAATTCGACTGCGTTGAACCGCGCTTTGCGCGGCGCAGAATGCGATTGCGTTTATCACTTCGCGGCGGATCCCGACGTTCGCGGGTGCACCGCGCATCCGCGCGAATCTTTTGCGATTAACGTTGCGGGAACTCTCAACGTTCTCGAAGCCTGCCGCAAGAACGACGTGCGGCGCCTCGTCTTCGCTTCTTCTTCCGTCGTTTACGGTGATGCCACGCGAATTCCGACTCCCGAAACCGCACCGTTAGCACCGATAAGCGTTTACGGCGCGAGCAAAGCAGCCGGCGAAGCTTACTGCGCTGCGTTCGCGGAAACTTACGGGTTGCGCTGCGTCGCGCTTCGTTACGCGAACATCTTCGGTCCTCCGAGCACTCACGGCGTGATGTGCGACTTCGTTTCGCGCTTGCAGTGCAATCCGCGGCGTCTCGAGATTCTCGGCGACGGTTTGCAAGCGAAGTCTTACTTGTACGTCGACGACGCGCTTGACGCGACGCTGCTCGCCGCGCGCGCATCGAAAAAACCTTTCGACGCGTTCAACGTCGGTTCAAGCAAGAAAACAACCGTAAAGGAAATAGCTGGTTTGGTTAGCGCTTCTTTGGGCGTAACGCCGAAATATTTGTTTACCGGCGGAAAGCGAGGGTGGAAGGGCGACGTGCGCGTGATGCTTCTTGACACGCGGAAACTTCGCTCGCTCGGTTGGCGAGAAAAAACGAGGCTGCGCGCTGGCGTGCGGAAATATGTTTCTTGGCTTGCGCGGGAATAAATAGTGAGCAAATGTTTTTTTCTTTGGTTTTGCCTGCTTACAACGAGGCGAACGCGCTGCCTGCCGCCGTCGAAGCGGCGCGGCGCGAACTCAAAAAAATCGCTGGACTGCGTTTCGAAATAATCATTGCTGAAGACGGAGCGCGCGACGAGACGCCTGTAGTCGCGGCACAGCTTGCGCGGCGCTTCAAAGAGGTGCGCCACTTGCACAGCGCGCAACGCTTGGGGCGCGGCGTCGCGTTGAACCGCGCTTTTAAGGCTGCGAACGGCAATGTCGTCGCATTTATGGATGTGGATCTCGCGACTTCGCCGAAGCACTTGCGGGAACTAGTTGATTGCTCGCGCAGTTTCGACGTCGTAACCGGTTCGCGTTACGCTGCTGGCGCTCGCGCTTCGCGCTCGCTTGTTCGCGGCTTTTACAGTTTTGTTTACAATGCGTTCGTGCGCTTGCTTTTCGGCTCGAAGTTGCGCGACCACCAGTGCGGTTTCAAGGCGTTTCGAAAAAGCGTTTTGATGCGCTTGCTGCCGAAAGTGCGCGCGCGCCACTGGTTTTGGGACACTGAAGTGCTCGTGCTAGCCGAGCGCGAGGGCTTGCGTATTAAAGAGTTTCCGGTTGATTGGGAAGAAAAGGGCAGGGGCGGCAAGTCGAAAGTCAAGAACAGTGATGTCATCGGTTTTTTGGCCGGGCTCGCAGACTTGCGCTGGCGCTTGTGGTTCGACTGACTTTTGATTTTTTCGTTTTTATCGTTTCAGCGCGGGGTTTCGTACACGTCGAGAATCAGCGCGGTAAGCAGCAATTGTATTCCGACTACGAGAGGAAGAAGGCACAGCAGCACGCTGCCCACGCTTGGCGAAAGGTGCGCCGTAAATTTCTCCCACAAAATCCACGCTCCGGTAACGAAGCCTACTGCGGCAAGCACGAATCCGCCGAACATGAAGAGCGCGATCGGATGAAAATCTCGCAGCACGTATTTTTCGTATATGCGCTTGAGGAGACTTTTTTTCAAGTGCCACGCGGCGCGAGGAACGAACTTCCAAAGCTTAATGCCGCTTTTCTCGTTCGCGTAGCGAGCGGGAATCGCGACGTCTTTTACGCGGCAGCCGGCGATGTTCAGCTTGACAAGCAAATCGTTCTCGAAAACGTAGTCGTGCGCGAGCGAATCGAGGTCGAGCGCGCGCAGCGCGCTCGCGCGAATCGCGGTGAAACCGTTTTGCGGGTCGAAGATTTGCCAGTAACCGCTTGCAGCCTTCGTCAAAAACGTGAGAATCATGTTGCCGATTACGCGAAGCGCGGGCATGCCGCGCAAAGCGCCTTTCCCGAGAAAACGATTGCCTTTAGCGTAATCGTATCCCGCGTCGAGCGCGTCGAGCAGCGCGTGCGCGTGCTGCGGAGGCATTTGTCCGTCGCCTGCCATGACGATTACGGCGTCCGCGCTGAGTTCGAGCGCTTTCTTGTGTCCCGTCACTATCGCAGCTCCGACTCCCCGATTTTTGTCGTGGCGCAAAACGAAAACTCGTTTGCCTAGCGCGCTTCCCGCGGCGCGCTTGGCTTGCGCGCTCGTAGCGTCGGCGCTGCCGTCGTCTACGACGATGACGAAGTCCGCGTATTTCGGGGCGGTGCGAACGACGTCCGCGACGTGCGCTTGCTCGTTGAATGCTGGGACGACGATTGCGACTCTTTTTTTCTTGTACACGCGGTTTATCCTCGGTTTTGTTAGTGCCGCAATGCGTTTAAACCCGTTTTCTTTTTTGTTTTTGCGGTCGGCATTCAGCAGTTGATTTCGTAAACCTCGTAATAACGCGAACCTATTTGCTGCGAGTAAATTTTTTTCAGAGCGGGGTCGTTTGCGAGCGCAGCCGCGTTGAATTCTTCGAGCGAGCGCTCGCTTTCCGTGACGACAGCGTGCGTCGCGCCGTATTTGCGCGCGGTTTCGCAAATGTTATTTCCTGCGTAAACGCTGCGCACGGCCAGAACGCGGTCGTACCAGTCGGCGCGCCCCTTAATCCAGCCGATTGCGGGAAAACCGCTTACGCGCGCCCTGCCCACGAGGTCGAGCGCGTGAGGCCCGCCGACCGAGACGAGAATCGCGTCGCGCGGGAGCGCGGCGTTAGCCCATTGTGAGAAAGCGTAGTCTTCGCTTGAGTAGAGCACGAATTTTTCCTGCCAGTTTTGCCACAGCGAGAAAACGCCGGGTAGAATCGCAACGAGCAGAACCGCCGCAGCGAGAGCAGCCAGCACAAGTTTTCTTCTGTTCCGCGGTTTCTCTTTTTTGTCATCGCGCCAAAGCGCTCCTAGCGCGATTCCCGCGAGCGCGAAAGTCGGCATTTCCCAGAAATTGATTATCTTCATGTTGTTGAGCGGGTCTGGCGTGAACGAAAAAACGTTTGCGGCTAGGAAAAGCGGGATGAACGCGAGATAATATTTTTTGACGTCGCGGCGAGCGAGAGCGAAGCCGGCGAGCGCGAAAAGCGTCGGCAGCCCTAGTGTGCGAATCCAGAACAAAGCGATTTCAAGCGGGTTCGCTGAGTGTGCTTTCCACCCGAGCGCGACGCTCACGTATCCCGCGTTCGCCGCTCCGCCGATGAAGAACGGCAGTTGCGGCGCGACCAACGCAACACACGGCAGCGCGAAGAACGCCCAATCGCTTGCCCAGCGTTTCAAGCGCTTGACGTCGATGAACAACAGCGCAAGCACTGCGGCGACTGCGACGCACGCGTAAAACGCGGTTTCGCGCATGAATGGCGTTAGTCCCGTTAGCACTCCGGCAGCGAGCAAGAGCTTGCGTCTCTTAGTTTCGTTTTTAGCGCCTTTCGTGTTTTCGCGCACCGCTTCGAACAACAAAACGAGGACGACTAGCGCGACTGCATACCCAAAGTCGCTCGAACGTTGCGCGATTAAGTAAGCGCGAGTGAATTGCGTTACGTTGCCGAGCTTGCCGTTTTCCTCGATTGCGGCGTAATCGTGCGCCGGCTTGGCAATCCATTGCGCGAACCCCTGCTCGCTCGCGTCTTGAATCATGAGCGGGTAAGCGAACGCGCCGGAGAAGAAGAGCAGTGCGACTGCGCAGAATGCCGCGTTGCGGTTGCGCGACAAGCGGAGAACAAAAAAGTAGAAAACGGCGTAGAAAGCGATTATCATTACGAACGCGGGCAGAACGAAAGCGAGCGGGAAATCGAAGCCGAGGCGTTGCAGCATCGCGGAGTAAAAGTCTGTGAGGAACGGGTAGCCGATTGGCGCGCCGGCGTATTGTGGATCCTGCAGGGGAGCGGCTTCGCCGCCGGAGAACGAGTAGTACTGCATCAGCGAAACGTGGTAGTAAGAGTCTTCGTAAAACGCGGAACTCACCGTGAGTCCGCCGTTATCGTCGAAGCGCATCGCGCCGTTAGCGAAAAACAGCGTGAGAACGATGACGAACGGAACAAAACGAAGCCAAAAACCAGGCGAAGAACCAAGTTTTCTTCCGCCGCCTGTTTTTTTCTTGAACAAAATCCACGCTGCGGCTGCGCCCTCGATCAGCAGCGCGGCGAAAGGCGCCGCGCCGCCTACTGCGAGAAAGAACACGAACGCGATGACCGCAGTCAACGGTAGTCCGAGCGCGATTGCCACCGCAGCTTCTTCCTCACGGGATTCGGCGAAGCCAATCGCGCGCACAATCGCGTAACCGAACGCGATTGAAACGAATAAGAAAAGCAAAGCGAGAATCACGGCAAATCACTGGCGAATTGCGAAAACCGTTTTTAATAAACGCTGTCGGCATTATAAAACCGAGATGCAGCCTACGGAATTAAAAATTTTTCTGGAGCGCGAAAACGCGCTGGCATTCGCAATCGTTTTGGCATCGCTAGCAATCGCTTTCTTCATTCCCGCCGCCACGTTTATCGTCGCTGCGCTCTTTGCATTCCTCGTTCCCGGCTGGCTTTTGCTCAAGGTGCTGCGCATCGAACTCGCGCTTCCCGTGCGCTGCGCCGCGGTCGTTCTCTCGAGCGTCCTGCTTTCCACGCAAGCAGTTTACTGGGTTTCGCTCGCCGCGGGATATTCACGCGCCTCCATTCTCGCTTCCTTCGCCGCGCTGTCGCTGCTTTTCTTTCTCGTTCCTAGCGAAGAGTTGAAGCGAATGGCACGGCGCGAGTTTTGGCGTGCGGCGTTGCGCGAGCGAGCGCGCTCGCGCGCCGGCGAGGCGAAGCGGGACGCAGCGGCGTTCGCTGGCGCGCTTGGCGTTTTCGTTTTGTTTTTCGCGGTGCTTTCCGCGTCGCTTTGGGTCGTCGCTAGCGACGGGAGCGTTATCGTTGGCGGATGGAATTACAGCGATTTCTTTTTGCATATGGGGATAATCGAAACCGTCAACAACGGTAATTTTCCTCCTCAGGAACCGACTTTCGCTGGCGCGAGCATAGCTTACCACTGGTTTTCCGATTTGCATACCGCGTTTCTCTCGAAAGCGAGCGGCGTGCACCCGGCGTTGTTCGCGCGCTTTGAAACCGCGCTTTACTGCGCCTTGCTTTTCCTCGGCGTTTACTCGCTCGCTTTGTTTTTCTTTGAAAAAAACGAAAACAAAAAGTGGGTTAAGCGCGCCGCGCTGCTTGCCGCGGTGCTCTTCGTTTTCGGGGGGAGTTTCGCTTTCACGCGAATCGCTAGCGATTGGGGGAACGCGCCGCTGACTGAGTTGCTCAAGCAAAGCCCTTACGACAACGACTGGCGATTCTTCCAAGTGCCGAGCTTGATCACGGGCTTTTTGCTCGTTCAACGTCCCATCGCAGTAGGTTTGCCTGTTCTCGCGCTTGTCCTGCTTTTAACGGTTTCAGGTGCGGCTTCGGGTGCGCGCGGCGACAAGAAAAAGCTTTTTCTCGCTGGTTTGTTGTGCGGCATGGCCGCGCCGTTCCAGTTTTACGCTTTCGCTGCGGCCGCGCTAGGCGCAACGCTTTGGTTCGCGCTCCGCTTTTACAAGGAAATAAACGCGCGTCGTCGCGTCATCGAGGAGTATGCTTTCTTTTTCGTTCCGTGCGCGGTTTTCGCCGCGCCCTTCGTTTTCACTGCCTTCGCCCGCGCCAGCGGCGCCGGGCTCGCGCGCTTCGCCGCGTTTTGGCTCGCGCCGCACGGCGACGCACTAGCATTCGCTTGGTTCTATGCTGCGAACCTCGGACTCGTTTTCCTTCTTGCAATCGCCGCACTCGTTTTTTTCCTGGCGAAACCGCGCGAGCGTTTTAACGGCCTCGCGTTCATCGCGTTGTTCGCACTCGCGATGTTCGCGATTCCGAACGTCGTTTCGCTTTCAGGTACGCAGTGGGACATGAGCAAATTCTTTGTTTTCCTGCTCTTGGCTTGCTCGATTCCAGCAGCCGCACTCCTCGCGCGTTTGCCGCGTGCGCTCGTCCTCGCAGCGGTTCTCGTTTGCGTCGTCCCCGGTGTTTTCGGGCTTTACTGGTACGGCGCGAGCGATTGGCGCGGGTTGAGCGCGAGCGACGTCGCGGCAGGCGAATGGGTTCGAACGAATACGTCGCAACTCTCGGTTTTCCTCGCCGCGCCGGTGCACAACAGCGCTGTCGACGCAGTCGGCGGGAGGTTGCGAATCGACGGTTACTCGAGTTGGATGAACAACTACGGGTTGCCTTACGCGGAGCGCGAAGCGGATTTGCGCACCGCGTTTTGCGGTAGCGCGAGCGACGCGGCGCGAGTCGCGCGCAAATACGACGCGCGGTTCGTTTGGCTTGGCGGCGCTGAGCGTTCGACTTACGCGGGCTGCGGCTTCGCGTTCGCGTCGAGTCCGTTGTTCGAGCGAGTCTATGATTCCGGCGGCGTGAGCGTTTTCCAGCTCTCCTGATTTCGCTTTATTTCCGGCGTTTTTTTTCATTGTTTTCAGTGATTTTCAACTATTCCACCGAAGGCTTAATAATTGCTTGACGCGTTTAATCGCCCGTATGGAGTCTTTAGCCGCGCCGCTCAGCGTCCTCGAAATCGTTCGCACGCTAATCGCGCTAGCTGTCTTCTTGTTCCTGCCCGGATGGCTTTTCGTCAGCGCGTGGCTCGAGCGCGGCAAAAAACGCGTTGCGCTTGCGCCAATCGAAAAAATCTCTTCAAGCGTTTTTGCGTCCATCGTCTTTTTGTCGTTGATTACGACGGTGCTCGCGTTCACGATAGGCGCTAACTTCTTTTCGATTCTCGCTTGCGAATTAATTTTGATGGCGGGGCTTTGGTTGCTTTGGAAAAACAAGAAATAAGGCTTATCATTGGAGTGGTTTTTGTCGCCGCGCTTGCTTACGCCGCGTTTTCGGCGCGCGAAGCGCAGTGGAACGTCGTTGCGCCTTGGTACGGAACGGTTGTGACGAGCGACGAAGTCGCTGCCGCGCAGTGGGTTGACGCAAACATTCCGCACTGGCGGCTTTTTGCTGCTGACTTGTTCTCTTGCGAAATGATTACCGCGGTCGCGCGGCAACACTGCTCTATAGGCGGAGCGTGGGAACTCGCCGACCGCGCGAACGACCGTTATTGGAGCAACCAAGACATGTTCACGACGAATTCGTCGAAGCAAGCTTGGGACGACGCGAAGAAATACGGAATCGAGTACGTGCTTTTCGCGAACCGCAATTCTTTTTACGCTTACGGCTGGAAGATGCCGGAAGCAAGCAAGTTCGACGACGCGCAGTACTTCAAAAAGATTTACGAGAACGGGGATTCGAAGATTTATGAAGTCGTTGGGTAACGGTTCGAACGAGAAAGAAGCGAAGGCAGCTAAAAACCGCGCGTTTTTCGGCGGCGGTTCTACGCGCGCCGAGCGGCTGCTTGAACTCATAGCGCTTCTCGTTGCGGTTGGATTCGCTTTCTCGCTCGTAGTTCCCGGCTTGTTCGAGAAAGCCGATTTCTTCCTCCCGACTTACGACAATTCCATGCTTCACGCCGGCCGAGCGCGCTTTGTGATTGATACCGGTTTTTATCCCGACCGCGAACTCGTCTTCGGAGGCGTGACGCCAACTTACCACGTTCCCGCGTATCCCGCGCTAGTTGCAGCTTTTTCGGAGTTAAGCGGCTTGAACTGGCTTTGGACGATTCGAGTAATCGCGCTGCTCTTCGCCGCCTTGCTGCCGCTAGCGGTTTACTGTCTCGCGAAGCGCGCGAGCGGCGGAAACGCTTTTGCGGGCGCTGCCGCGGCTTTCTTCGTTCTCCTCACTGGCAGTTTGACGACTTGGGGAATGCGGACGACGCCGATTTCGCTGGGCGTCATCGCAGTAGTAATGCTTCTCTACTTCGTAATCGAACGCAATTGGCCGATCGTGATTTTCGGTAGCGTGATGCTCGCGTTCACGCACCAGCCTTCGCTGCTCACGTTCTTCGGTTCGATGTGCGTGTTCTTCGTTTTCTCGAATTTCGGCGCGGCGTTGAGTTTCCTGAAAAAAAGCGCGGCGTGGACGCGCGGCGAACTAATCGAATTCGCGAAATCTCTCGACTGGCTTCCTTTCGCGGGTGCGCTCGCTGCGCTGCTGCCTTACCTCGCGTGGCACATAAGCAAAACCGGGCTCGGGTGCCTTACGCTGAAATGCCTCCCGCAAGGGGCGTCGAAGGAATTCGGGGAACCGGTTAATCTCGCCGAGTATTTCGGAATCGAGTTAAACAAGCTCGCGCCTAAACTGCCGCACGCGCTCGCGCTGCTCGGCGTCTTCTGGATAATAATCGACGAGCGCATCGGGAAGCGCGAGAAAGCGCTTTTACTCGCTTGGTTCTTGTTTTCGATTCTGCTCGTCAAAAACGAGTTGTTCGGAATCGGCGTTTTCACCCAGCGCTTCGTAACGTTCTTCGACGAGGCAGTAGCCGTCTTCGCCGGAATCTTCGTTGGCGGAATCGTTGCTTTCGCGTGCTATTTTCTTGAAAAGCAGTTGTCTGCGAAAGAAGGCGCGGGCGCATGAAAGTCGAAGAAGCGTTTGACGCTATTGCGGGCGAGTGGGAGGAGTACCGCTCGAAGTCGCGAGTGTTCATTCACTTGTTTTTCGAGTTCCTCCCGAAGAATTCGGCGCGGAAATTCGTTGTTCTCGACGCGGGGTGCGGTAACGGCAACAATATTCCGGAAATAGCGCGTCGCGCGCGCCGAGTAATTGCAATCGACGTTTCGCGCAAAATGCTTGCGTTCGCCCGCAAGAGGGTTCGTGCGCTCGGCCTCTCGAAAAAAGTTCGTATAGCTAAAGCCGATTTTGCGAAGCGCTTGCCTTTGCCTGACGCGAGCGTTGACGCCGCTTTTTTTGTGTCGAGTTTCCACCACTTGCGCAAGCGTGAGCAAGCCAGCGCGTTTCGCGAGCTTAACCGCGTTTTGAAGCGCGGGGGTATCGCGTTCATCAGTTTTTGGAACAAGCGGCAAAAGCGTTTTCAAGACGAGAATGCGAAGTCTTTTCTCGTTCAGTGGAAGCTCAAAACCGGCGAAAGCATCGGGCGTTTTCATTATTTGGCTGAGCCGAGCGAGTTGCGCGCGCTCGCGAAGCGCTACGGCTTCGCGGTAGTTGACTTGTTTTTCGAAAAGAATGGGAAGCGGATTTCGCGTCGAAAGGACGCCCACAACGTTTGCCTGGTTTTAAAGAAAAACTAGTTTTCGATTATCGCGCGTATTTTTCTTGCTTTTCCCGCGTCCTTGCGCCTGCCGCTGTTTTCGTAGAAGAACAATTCCTCCTGCAAATTCGAAACGCGCAGCGTCATTCCCTTGAAGCGGATTTTTTTCGCGTTCTGCAGCGTTTTCGGGCTCCACCAATTTCCTTTTAATTTCGCTTTGAACCCGCGCACGACGTGAACTTGCAGTCCTTTAACCGTAAATTCGCTGATGTGTGAACGAAACAAATTGGTTTCGCTTAATTTTACTGGCTTCGTTCCTTCGCTGAATATTTTTCCGAAGGCTTTTTCTCCCAGCACGTCAGTAGCTATGTCGATGTCATGCGGTTCGACGTCGATTCCCTGCAAAGCGAGGCTGGCGCTTGCCGTGATTACCCAAGTAACGTTTTTGCCTTTCAGTCGACGGTGAATTTCTTTTATTGCGTCGACCGCTTTCTTTTTCATTAGTGGCGTCGCCCTTCAACAGCTTAGAATGAAGCGGCGCTTCGCTTCGTCATCGAGAATCGCGTATCCCACGCGCTCGAACTGCACTACGTCCCCGCGCCGCAGTTGCGCGCACGCAGCCTCGCACTTTCCCTTGCGCACCGAAAGGCTTTTCTCGTTGAATTCGCCGCGTTCGTTGAGCAAGTCCCCAACTATGACGAGTTCCGCGTCGAGCGCTTCGTTCACGGCAACCCACTGAATCTTTTTGCTTTCCGGAATCAGTTCCTCGCCAGCGTACTCGCCTTCGAGTCCTGCCTTGCTTTTCTTGACCGCCTTCACGTTGTACGATTCTTTTAGGCGGAAGATTTCGCCTTTTTTGAGCGAAACAGCGTCCTCGCGGCTGAGAAAGAATTCATCGCGCGAATCAACTGCGCGTTCGCCGAGTTCGAGTTTCGGGTGTTTTCGGATTTTGATTTTGCGCGCTGGCGCGCTCGCGACTTTCAGCTTGACGGGCTCGGCAACGAAAAAGTAATGCGGCGCTGTCGCGTCGAGCGCGCGCTTGTTCGCGACGAGCAACGCAGTCCAACTTGGTTCGCTCTCTACTTTGCTTAACCCGAAAGACAAAACGAATTCGCGAATTACGTTCGGCAGGATTCCGCGGCGGCGCAAGCCAGCGAGAGTGGGCAAGCGCGGGTCGTCCCAACCCCAAACTTTCCCGCTTTCGATGAGCGGCCGCAGGACGCGCTTGCTTAACGCGGTTCCCTTGATTTCCAAGCGCGAGAAATCGTAGATGACGGGTTTGCGCAAACCCAATTTGTCGATGATGTAATAATACAGTTCGTCCCTGAGCTCGTATTCCTTGCTGCGCAGCGCGTGCGTGACGCCGTCAAGCGAGTCGCTTATGCTGACTTCGAAATCGTAAGTAGGCCACGCTTTGTATTTTTCGCCTTGGCGGAAGTGCGGCGCTTCGATGACGCGGAAAAGCGAGGGATCGCGCATAACCGTGTTTTCGCTTTCCAAATTCGCTTTGAGGCGCAAAATCGCTTCGCCTTCCTTTGTTTCGCCGTTCCTCATTTTCCGCCAAAGCGCGGCGTTTTCCTTTGTGCTGCGCGAGCGGCATTCGCAAGCGCGCTTCGCCTCGCGGTTTTTACCGATTTCTTCCTTGCTGCACTCGCAGACGTAAGCGTCGCCTTGCGCAACGAGTTTTTCTGCGAACTCGTAAAGCTTCGGCATCAAATCGCTGGTAAACGATTCCCGCGCGAACTCGAGCCCCAACCAGCGCAAATCGGCGCGAATCGCATCGGCGAACTCGCGTTTCTCTTTTTCTGGGTTAGTGTCGTCCCACCGCAGCAGGCACTTGCCTTTCCACTGTCGTGCGGCTTCGGCGCTGAGCCAAGCGGCTTTCGCGTGCCCGATGTGCGCCGGCCCGTTAGGCTCCGGCAAAAAGCGCGTGACGACGCCGCCTTCGACCGCGCCTTCGAGGCGGAAGCGTTTTTCGCTTTCGCTCGCCTCCTTTTTTTCAACAAAAGAGTGTTTTGCGAGTTCCTTCTCGACTTCGCTTTTGCTCAAGGCGTTCGCTCGCGTCACTTCTTCGTTCACGAGCTTCATCGTGGCCTTGACGTCGCGCTTGGCTTCCGGCGCTTCCGCGAACACTTTGCTCGCTACGCTGCCTGCCGCCGCTTTCCCGTAGTCTGCGGCGTTTTTGAGCGCGTGCTTGCGCACGATTTCCTTCAAATCGTCGTTCATGCCGTTTATTTAAAAGTATGCGGTAATAAATTCCTTTGTAAGAGATGGTGTAAGCGATGGACGCTATCAAGGCAATCGAGAGGCGCAAGCCCGCAATCGAGAATGCAATCGAGCGCGTTATCCCGCGCCGGTTCGATGAGCGCGCGCTCCGCGCCGTGTGCGGCAAGCCGCGCTACGCTTTCGACGCGCGCACTGCGACTCGCGCTCTATCCAAGCCGATTTGGGATTTGCTCGACCGCGGCGGCAAGCGATGGCGTCCCGCCCTTCTTTTAATGACTGCCGAAGCAGTAGGCGGAAAGCGGGGACTCGCTAAAGCCAAGGAACTCGTCGTTTTAAGCGAAGTGATTCACGACGGCAGTTTGATGGTGGACGACCTCGAAGACAATTCGGATTTGCGGCGCGGAAAACCGTGCGTGCACAAGATTTACGGCGTGGACGTCGCGGTAAACGCAGGCAACGCAATGTATTTCCTTCCGTTGCGCGTTCTTCTCGAAAACAAGGCGGGATTCGACGAGAAAACGCTGCTTAGGCTTTACGAGACGTACACGCAGGAACTCACGAACATTCACTTCGGGCAAGCGCTGGACATCGCTTGGCACAAAGGCTGGGGAACGCCGACGGAAGCGCAATATTTACAGATGTGCGCTTTCAAGACCGGCACGCTCGCGCGGTTGAGCGCGAAAATGGGCGCGATAGCTGCTGGCGCTAGCGAAAAACAAGTCGAGGCTCTCGGCGCTTTCGCTGAGGCGGTCGGCGTCGCGTTCCAAATCCAGGACGACATCCTCAACGCAAGCAGCAAAAAATTCGGTTCCTTGAAGGGATTCGGCGAAGACGTGCATGAAGGAAAACGCACACTCCTCGTCATCCGCGCTTTCAAGGTTTTGCCCGCGCCGAAAGCAAAACGACTGCGCGCGATTCTCGATTCGCACCCGCGCGACTCGCGCCGCATTCGCGAAGCGATTACGCTCCTGCGCGAAGCTGGAGCGATAGAATACGCGAAAGCAAAAGCGCGGGAAATCGTGCGGCGCGCTTGGCGCGCCGCCGATCGAACGCTTAAACCGAGCCGTGCGAAGCTGGAATTGAATGCGTTGGCTGATTTCCTAGTAGAACGCGAATTGTGATTTTGAATGAAGCGCGGTAAACTCGGCGTTCGTCGCGCGTTGTTCATCGGGCGCTTCCAGCCTTACCATTCGGGGCATCATCACGTCGTAAAGCGCTTGGCGCGCCGCTTCGACGAAGTCGTAATCGTAATCGGTTCGACTCAAGTAAACCGCACGCGCGAAAATCCGTTAACGGTAAGCGAAAGAAAAATTTTGATTAAAGCGGCGCTCGCTGCCGACGGGCTCGCGAAAAAATGCGTTGTCCTCGAGTTGAAGGACAAGAATGACAACGATGCGTGGGTAAACGCGCTGCTCGCGCTGTGCTCGCCGTTCGACGAAGTTTTTTCGAACCACTCGCTGACGTTGCGTTTGTTAAAGGAACGCGGTTTTCGGGCGCGTGAAACGGGTTTGTGGCGCGGCATCAGCGCAACTCTCGTGCGCTCGCTTATTCGGCGCGGCAACGTGCGGTGGAAAAAGTTAGTGCATCCGGCGGTTGCGGAAGAAATTACTGAACGCGGACTCGCGGCAGCAATCAAAAAGAGTTTAAAGCCTAGCTCGCCGTCGGTTTACCGTTGAAAGTCAGTTTGGTGATTTGAAAAGCATTATTAATGAATGAAAAGCATTATCGTAGTATTAACTAGCGCGGCGCGTAGGTGGTTAGAAATGAGAAAACTGTTCGTTGCTTTTGGGATTCTACTTGCTCTTTTAGTTCAAGTTTCAGCGGTCCAACCGCCTATCCGTATGCCAACGACGGGGTATCCGAGTCCTTCGCCGATTCCTTATATTCCTTTGTCAAACTGCACCGTTATTTCTTCGCCTGGCAACTATAAAGTTGTTAATGACATAAAATTTGGCGCCGCCATTTGTTTCCCTATTGTTTCGAGCGACGTAGTTCTAGACTGCGGCAACCGAGAATTGAAATCAATTGAAAGTTCAACGAGTGCGCTGGGAATTGTGATCGGTGCGGCGGGTCCGATCCAAAACGTGATCGTAAAAAACTGCCGAATCAAAAACACTTTTGAAGCAATTGCTGTTTTTGCAAATGACGTCTCAGTAACAAACAACGTTTTAACTGACAATTATCACGGCATCCTAGTCGGAGATTTTTACTTTAACTTTACTTTTCAAAATATAACCTTGGCTTCGAATGTGGTTTCCGGTAATGCTCTTCAAGGAATTTCGGGACACGGCTGCCCGATTGCAATTCAGCACATGGCTTCAGCTAGTCTAGGCAGCAATTACGTGTGCAACAACATTTACCCCGAGTGTTATCACGGCACGCATGTTTTCTACTGTGATCCACTTTCAACCGTTTCAGATTTGAGTCGAAACACGGTAGAACGTTCTAACACTAATTGCCCGATTTCTCCGCGCGCATGTCTTGTTAGTGCGACCGCAGTCGCGATGGACAATGGAAGAAACCTCCCCGTAAAGACATTTAAAGCCGCTAATTCTATCGCAGCCGCGCCGCCGGAACAAAGTTCGGAGTGGTTGACTTACGGAGTAGCTGGAGTAGTCGGACTGCTAATCGTAGTCGGCGCGTTGGCGTGGCACTTCAAGCACCGCAAGAAGTAGCGTTGCAGCGAGCGTAGTCATCGTTTTCCGGCGTAGCCGTAGTGTTTCGCGCAGTATTCGCGCCACTTGCGAATCGCAGCCTTGTTTTCCTCTGATTGAGTTTAAAAACGGTTTACCACTCCGCACGTCTAGTCGAATGCGATGCTCGCGTAATCAACGACGCTCGCGTCGCCGCTCGCCTTGCCGCTGTTCGAGAAATCGAGGAGCGTTCCGCGCTTCGCGCCTTGCGCTCGCGCGAAAACCGCCGCTGCGGCGATAGGCGCGTAACCGCACGCGGTTGCGCCCGTGCGCCTGATGCTCTCGTAAAAAGCGTCGACGTCGAGTTTTTCAAGCGCTTTAATGAGTTCATCGTCTTTTGCTCGCGCTTGCGCAGCGGGCTCGTAATGCGTGAAATCGCTGCTCGCAACAACGAAAACGCTTTTCTTAGATTTTTTCGCGGCGCTCGCTATGGCATCGCCGATGGCGCGCGCTGCTTGCAGGCTTTGGTTGAGGAACGTGATTGGAACGAAAGAGAATTCCGCGAACCAGCGCTGCAAGAAAGGCAGTTGTACTTCGACGCTGTGCTCCATCGCGTGCGCTTCCTCGCTTATTTCGAAAATAGGTGACGCCTTCAACAAGAGTTCACGAACTTCGGCATCATTATTGACTGTTCCGAGCGGAGTCTGCCAATCGAGCGCGCTCAACGCAACGGCCGCGCCGTAACCAGTGTGATTCGGCGACAGCACGACGAAAACGGCGCCCTTCTGCGAAGCAGCGTTTTTCAAAGCCTCGTACGCGTAAGCGGCCGTCTGTCCCGAGTAAATCCAGCCCGCGTGCGGAGCCACGACAGCTTTGGGTTTGATTCCGCTAATTTTTTTAGAGTCGAGGCGCGCCGTGAATTCCTTCAGCATAGCCTCGCACTGTTGCGCGGTTCTAGGGTAAAACTGTCCCGCGACGAACGCCTTCCGCACTCTACTTCGCCTTCTTGAGGTCTTCAATTTTTTTAATAAGTTCAGGTAACTGCAATCGCAACAGTTTGCCGTAATCGGATCCAATTTCCGGACCAATTCCCGCGTTGTCTAACAAATTTATTTTAACGTCTGAAATAAACTCTTTAGGCGCTGGCGTTTCTTTTCCCTTCAAGTAGGCATTCATTCGTTTGATGGTGCCCGCAGCGTTGTTTATGCAATTGGCGGTGCCTTTATTGCCTAGCCCTATTCTATTTAGTATTTCTTGCCAAGATTTTCCAGCGATTACCGCGTTAACCATATTCTGGTGTGAACTAGGCAAATATTTGACTAGATGTTGATTTTTGACGAAAAGACCTCGTTTTTTATTTAATAATTCCGGAGACATAACTCGCATTCTTCAAGCCTCGAAGTCTTCAGGCTGCACCGCGTAATCCTCGTCGCGCGCGATCAAGCCGCGCTCGCGCAAAACCTCGCGCGTCAACAGCCAAAGCATGAACGCGATCGCCTTCCGCCCCTTGTTGTTAGTTGGAATCACGACGTCGATGTAACGCGTGCTGTTGTTAGTGTCGCAGAGAGCGATGATCGGCACGTTGATGTGGTTAGCTTCGCGCACCGCCTGCTTGTCGACGCCCGGATCGATGACGAAAACGATGTTCGGCTCGCAAAAATCGTCGCGAGACGGGTTCGTAAAGCGTCCGGGAGTGAACCGTCCCGTGATTTTTTTGAATCCCGCGAGCTCGCCCGCCTTCTCAATGGGCTTGCGCGCGTTGTCCTTGTTGCCTACGAGAAACACTTTTTCAGGCGCGTATTTCGCCATCAACGCCGCAGCCATGCGCATGTGCTCGTCGAGTTTTTTGAGGTCTAGCACGTTGAGTCCGTCTTCGCGCGACTTGTAAATGAATTCGCGCATGCTTCCGTGCTTCATTCGCGTTCCGATGTGCGCTCCCGCGCTGAGGTACTTTTCTTGCGGTACGAGGAAACCCATT
>JAZDKN010000085.1:0-9233 GCA_043803065.1 Microcaldota archaeon | reverse complement strand
GTGGAAAGCCGAAACCGCGTTGACGCTTATTCCAGCTTCGGCGAGCGCGTTAGTCACGGCAGCCAAAAAACCAACGACTGACAAGTCGGAGTGGACGGAAAGCGTAATCAGACTCCAAACTGAATCGTAAGAAAAACCGTTTTCATCAGCCGTCTTCTCATCTAAAACAATCGTTATTCCCTCGCGCTCTCGAAAGACGAGGACCGGCTTCTTCTTCAATTTGGCTAGGCGCTCTTCACCGATAACGCAAAAAACAAATCTGCCTTTTCTGGCGACGGACTTCATCAACCTAATAAGCGTATTCAAATCCGATATCGAAGCCATGCGAAAACACCAGCAAAAATACGAAGTGCGGCCGCCGGGAATCGAACCCGGGTCTCAAGCTTGGAAAGCTCGAATCATACCATTGGACCACGGCCGCGCGAAGCAAGAATTATGCTTGAATCCAATTAAAAACGTAGTGGGGGAACCGAGATTCGAACTCGGGTCACCAGCTCCCAAAGCTGGTAGGATGCCAGGCTACCCCATTCCCCCGCGACGGCACTTAATAGTGCACGAGGCGATTAAAAACGCTTGGTGGAGACGATGGAAAAAAAAGTTTTAACGCGCCTACTCTTTCTTCATTCTCCCGCGCGGCTTCGGAATCTTGAGCTCCGGGTAAATAGCACCGAAATCTTCGGTCGAACAAAACGGAGGAAAGCCTAGGCGGCCAAAAACGCGCGAGTAATAAATTTCGCGCAGCAGGCGGCGCTCGCTTTCGCCGAGGGCGCAAGCAAGCGTTTCTTTCTCCGCGGCTTTCGCCGCTTCAAGTGCCGCAGGCAGCTTGGAAAAATTGCGTCGCTCTGGAAAAGCGGCGAGCGCGCTTTCGAACGCCGCATCGAAGGTTTTAGAATCGTTGCAAGCGAAAGCGGGAATCTTGCGGTCGATGCTTGCGAAAACTCCTACGAGGCACGCCAAGATTTCCTTCGCCTCCGCTTTTGCTGTATTCACTTTCTTCACCGAAACCCAGCCGTTCAACTCCGCCGCGAACAAAAAATTAGGCGAAACGCCTTTCGCGCTTTGCGCGCCTTGCGCTTGAGGAAACGGTTTTGGGGGAAACGCTTTCTCGAAAAGCGAGCGCACGACGAAGCTCCAGGCGAACGCAGTCGCGTCGTCATGCTTTTTCGCTCCGTTCGCGATTTCCTCCTCGCTCGGCTTTTTAAGAAGCACGAAAGGCTGCATTTTTTCTTCGAGCGCGCCAGGCTTCACGCCGCGAAGAACGGAAGCCAATGAATCGACAGAAGAAACGTTTTTGGCGTGCGGCGCCGCTACGCCGCGCAAGCCTTGCAAATCGAGGGGCGCGTAATCGAACATTTTAGCGACGCACGCCGCGCGCACCGCCTCGAGCACTTCCAACGCCTGCGCGCGGCTCGGGTTTTCTATTCGCTTAGAGTAAAGCGCGCCTTTAATCGGGGATTCGAACTGGATGAACAACGCCACGCGCCTCAGTTCGTTCGACCATGAGTTCGGAGGGAGCGAATTCAACTTTTAGCTTTCAACGTTTAACGTTCAGCGTTTAGCTTTCAACTTTTGCCGCCGGCTTTCACGTTCTTCAGCGCTTCGACGGTTTTGCGCACGGTCGCGCCCACCATCGTCTCGGGCTCGTAAGCGCCGCCCGCGAATATTGCTCCGCAAGAGTTGCACCGCCATTTGGCGTAGCCTTCGCGTTTCAACTTGTTTTTGCCGCAGCGCGGGCACGCGCTCTTGTTTCGGCGCGCCGCTTTGATGGCGTTCACTCGCTCGCGAATTTTTTTCCCGTACCTTGAAACCATTTTTTCCGATTCACCCGTTTGCTTGAACTCAAATCTTTGACAAAAGTCCGTCCTTCTTCTCTTGCGCCAAATCGATTAGTTGCATAAGCTCGCCCGCGGTAAACCCCGTTGCGCCGCTTTTCTGGGCGGCGCAGATTTTGCCATCGTTGGTGCAGCTAAGCGTCAAGCGGCCGTCGCTCGCGACTTCCTCTTCGTTCGACGCGTCCGCAACGATTTTGCCAGCGATTTTCTCGAAACTGCAGGCGGCGACGAGGCGTCGCGGCTTGAAATCGCTCGCGTACTCGCCGCGAACAATCGCGTCGTCCTCGAATTTCGGGATTCGCGTGCACGACAACGCGGCGCTCGCCGCGAGCACTGCCGCGTCGATTAAATTACCGCAATGGTCGATAACGTGGAGATCAACGAAGAGCGCGAAAACTTTTCCTTCCTCGGTCTTCGTTTTGCCTAGTTCGGCTAGGTCAATGGCTTCCGCTCCGCGCAAGCCTCGGTCGACTATGCGCGAGAGCTCGATGCTGTTCTCGCGAGGCGGGCCCGCTTCGAAAGTCGGGTGCGCCATGGGCGAGAACTCCGAGCCAACCATGAAAACGCCTTCAGCCTGCCTGTCGGGAAACGGCATCATCAAATCGAATTTGACGGCGGCGTAAACCTTCGTGCCTCCTATTCGGCAGAGCGCGCTTCCGTCGTCGTTCGGGAGAACGCCTTTCTCAACGCTGATTTCGCGGTACTGCAGCAAATCGCGTCCGTCGACGCGCTTGCCTTTCGACATCAAGTCCTTTACGAACGAAGCCTTGACTTCATCCAAAATGTTTTCCATTCCTCAATTCACCTTTTTTGCGAATATTCTAAAATTTCAAAATTGTCCGCCGGCTTGCTCGCCAGCGTTGCCGGCGCCCGGTTCGCTTGCGCGGCGCACGCCGCCGTTGCTTCCGTTGCTTCCGTTGCCGCCGTTGCCGTTGTTTTGCGTTTCGCATTCGGCGCCGACTAATGCGTATTTTTCCTTGAGCGCCGCGATTTGCAGTTCGTGAACCTTCGCTGCTGCTTCCGCAGCCATGCGCGTTCCTTCGGCGATTTCCTCCTTCGTTAGCAAGCCGTCCATTTGGTAGAGTAATAGTTCTCCCGTGCGCGGCGAGAAAACGAAAGGCATGTCGCTCTGGCCGAAATTGTCCTCGTCCTTGTTTAAATCAACAACAAGTTGCCCGTCGACTTTGCCTATTGAAACGCCGCAAGGAATGTCGCGCAACGGAATGCCGGCGTCTGCGAGCGCGACCGCCGCGGCGGTTATGCCGGCGATGCGCGTTCCGCCGTCGCTTTGAAGGACTTCCATGTGCACGTCGATCATCGTCTTCGGGAATTGTTCTACGAGAATGACGTTCTCGAAAACGTGGCGTGCTATCTTGCTGATTTCTATGCTCCTGCGGTTCGGCCCCGCCCTGCCGTGTTCTTCCTGTCCCGAAAAAGGAGCCATGATGTAGCGCGCGTTGATTATCGCGTGGTACGGGTTCGTCATGTGCTTGGGAAACACTTCGTGCGGCCCGTAAACAGCCGCAAGCACTTTGTTGCGCCCCCACTCTACGAGCGCGCTCCCGTCCGCCTTCTCGAGCACGCCTGCTTTTATGCTTAGCGGCCTGAGTTCGTTGATTGCGCGGCCGTCGCAGCGCTTTCCGTTCTTGATTTTCGTGCGTTCATCGATTTTCGTCTGCATTTTTCATTTTCACCCTATTTTTTAAAGCGTCGATATGCCTCCGTCGAACCTGCGTTCGCTGCGCTCGCGCGGCGCGGAATCGTAATCGCGCCTTTGCTCGCGGTCGCGATTGCGGTCGCGTTCTCGCGAAAAATCTGCGTCACCGCCGCCCCCGCCGTTCTCGAATTCGGAAGCGGCTGGCGCTTTGGGAATCCCTCCGTTCTTTTCGGCTTCCTCGCGCAAAAACGCTGTAACGCGGTCCGTAAGCCCGCTCAAGTGCGCTTCGCGGCAAATCTTTAGTATCGCGAGAGTAGCGAGCACAGTGTTCCCGCCGCGCAGGTAAAGCCTCCCGTTTTTTCCTACCGAAACGTCCGTTCGCGTGTACTGCTTGATTATGGAGAGCATGCTGCCTGCGCGGCCGATGACGCGCGGGACTTTTACGGACGTGATCTCGAGAATCTCGCCCTCAAAAAGCTTGCGCGGCCTTCCCAGCGTCGCGCCGTGCACTTCGTTTACTTCAACGACTTCCGCCGAAACAACGTCGCCGAGCTCGAACGCTTCGCGCAGTTCCTTGCTGCTCAACGAGCCGTCGTAAGGCGAGTTCAAGTCCAGCAAGTAACCGCTGAACCGCTCGTCTTTCACGATTCCGATGACGAAATCGCCGACTCGCGGCAAATAGCGTCCCTTCAACGGAACGAACCGGTCGTCCTGCACGAAGCCCACGACGGAAGCAATCGTCGCGCCGCCTTCGATGAGCGCGCCTTGCGTGCGCTTCGGCTCGTCGAAAATCTTTTCGCCCGGCAGCACTATGCGCCTCGCGCCGCCCCTGCTTTCGCCTCGTTCGCCGCGCTCGCCGCGCTCGCGTTCAGCGTTGTTTGCGCCGCCCGCGCTTTCCGCGCCTCCTCCGAAATCGAAATTCACTTTCCAACAACCTCCGAAACCAACAACACCGAAATTATTTTTTGTTAACGCAAGAGTTTTGTTTGCGCCTGCCCCGCAGTCAGTTTGTTCAATTTTTCCGAAAAATCTCCTTGCATTCCAGCCGGAAATTCGCACACGCACATGAGCGAGCCGTCGTTTCCCCACTCTTCGCGCTGCATTCCGTACTCCTTCAGGAAACCGTAAGCCCGCGCGGCTTGCTCGGCGCTCATTTTTACGGCGATGCGCGCGTTCTCGACGCTAATCGGAATTATTTCGCGGATCTCGTCCATGATTTTCGGGACTTGTTCTTCCGCGCTCTTGAACGCGTCTATGTGCACTCGCGCCTCCTCCAACGCCTTTTCGATGCGCTGCGGCGGGTGCGGAGCGTGCGTGCGCGGGTCGACGGCGGTGCGCGCGATGAGCGCTATTATGCGCGCCTTCTTTTCTTCGACGAGCTTGCGGCGCTGGTCGGTCGTGATCTGCAGTTCGCCGTCCGCGAAAATCTTTTTAGCGACTTCGTTGAAGTCGTTAGTCCCGAAAGCTTTTTTGACGGCGGCCGCGCTCGCGCGCTCGCCTTTCCTCGCGTCACTGAAAATTTCATCGACTACGACTACGTTTTCGAGCGTCTTGCGCACGCCCGTCTTGTACTCGTAACCCGTTTTTGGGTCGACGAGGACTTCGAATTTCTCGCCCGCTTTTTCAAAGCGCGCTATAATCGTGTTCTCGATTCCAGACAAATCAAACAACCTTTTTTCATTCAATCCGTTTCGTTCAACCCGTGTTCATTCAACTTTTTCATTCAGCCGTCTTCTATGAGTTTTGCGGTTATTCGCGCCGCGGCTTCAACGTACAAATCGCACTTCTCGCCTTTCTTGCCCCGCAGAATGCGGCAGCACACTACGCTGCTCTTGCACGCTTTCTTGAATTCCTCGTGCAAAACGCGAACCTTCGCGTAAAGCTTTTCTTTCGACGCGTTCGAATCGCTGCGCCCGAACTTCAAGCTCAGCGCCATCGTGGCGCCGGCCAACGCGCCGCACTGGCAACCGCTTCCGCCGCCTCCAAAGCCGAACGCGGTAGCGATTCCCGAATCCAAAGCGCCGACTTTCAAGCCGCAAGCTTCGCAAACGCCTTTGAAAACGCTTTCAGCGCAGTTGAAACCGCGGGCGTGGTACTCCGCCGCCAGCGCGGCAGCATTGCCGCTCAAACAAAAATCACTTTTCAAATCCTTTTTTCAAAATCCGTTTTCACTTTTTCTTTTCAGGCCTAGCTTGCTTATCGGGCTTCTCGGATTTTTCGGAAGAAGGACTCGTTCCGCCGCTTCCGCCGCTTCCGCTGCCGCTTCCGCTTCCGGTGCTTGAACCGCTTTCGTTCAAGTAATTCGCTATCTCGCTCGTGCTTAAAACGCGCACTTTCTTGTCCGCGAAAGTAATCACGGTAACGTCGACGATAGTAGGCGACAATTTTTCTTCCACGCCTTTCTTTAGCGCGCGCAGCGCGAGCCTGACGCCGTCCTGCAGCGACAATCCGTCGCGATACTCTTTCTCGAAAAACTCTTCGACGGTCTTCTTGCCCGAACCTATCGCGCTCGCCTTGTACTCGAACAACGCGCCACTCGGATCCGTCTCAAACAAGTGCGGAGCGGAGTCGACGCCTGCGATTAGAAGCGATACTCCGTAAGGACGCACGCCAGCGTATTGCGTAAAAACCTGGATGTGGTCGCCGACTTCCTTCGCCAGCGACTCCACGCTGATTGCCTCGTCGTAAGTCAAACGGTGTTTTTGCGATTCGAGGCGCGCGAAGTCGGTGAGCTTGCGCGCGTCCGCGACTAGCCCGGACGATGACGCGGCGATGTGCGAGTCGATTTGGTAAATCTTTTCGTGCGATTCGCCGACTACGAGGTTGCTCGTCACGCGCTTGTGCGCAACTAGAACCGCGCCGTCCCTGCAAACGAGTCCCACGCTCGTGCTTCCCGTTTTAACTGCTTCCCGCGCGTACTCTACTTGGAAAAGCCTGCCGTCAGGCGAAAAAACGGTTATCGCTCGGTCGTAAGCCGCTTGACTCGGAGGATACAATCAAACCACCCCTAAACTCTAAAAAAATTTTGTGTTAACGAAACGACGAAGTCAACGAAAGCAAAGTCAATGAAGGCAACGAAATGCTTTTTGTTTTGACGAGTGTCCGCATTCGTAAGTAACGCCAAACCCTAAAAAGCCGAATTAGCGTTCCGGTACTCGAACGCGAGCCAGCCCGGAAACGAAAAAACGCTTTTTCCTTTCTCTTGCCGCAATTATTTTCCAGAAAAGCCTTTTTATTACTTTGTTTTCGCCGCCCCGCCGCCCGCTGCACCGCTCGCGGCGGGCGCAAGCTTGCCTATCGCGCCGCTCATTTTCTCGAGGCGAATCGCGACGTCGCGGCCCTGCCAAAAACGCTTGAGCGCGATGGCGGCAATCGTCTCCTCGAGCGCGGAAAGCGAGCACCGCGCGATTCCGCGTTGCGTCCGCTCGTCAAACTCTTTCCACCGCAAGCGCGAGCGCGACGCGCCAGCCTCGCCGAGAAATTCGATGACTGCTGAATAAAGCAAGTGTTTCGCGTCCCTAGCGCTAACGGGCTGAGTGGACTCGATGCGCAGCGACAAGTAACGCCCTTTCTCCCGAATCATGAAAATCAATTCCTCAAAATTCTAGAACTCAACGCCTCGAAAACCATTTGCCGAAAGTCGCGAGTGCTTTCGCCCTGTGCGAAATCCGCGCTTTCTGCGCCACACTCATTTCCGCGAACGTTTTCTTGAAGCCTTTTGGAACAAATATTTCGTCGTAAGGCAAGCGCGCGTGATGCGCCTTACCGCGCCGCTTTTTCGTTATCTCGCCGTAACAGCGACCGACAAATATTTTGGGTTTGGCTTTCGGCGCGGCGAAAGCGACGATCGACTGAAAGAACGCCGAGCGCTTGACGTTGCGGCCACTCAGCAAGCGCAGCACGCCTTCGATTCCAACGCCGGTAACGAATGGCCGCGCGTAAGCGCCAGGAAAATTATCGTATTCCTCAAAGAAAATTCCAGTATCCTCGACTATCAAAGGCGCTTTCACTTTCCGCAGCGCCTGCCTCGCTTTCGCGAGAACTATTGCGCGCACGTCGTCGCTTTGCGGTTCCTCGAGGTGCAGCGAGCGGCCGACGACGCGGACGCCGAAAGGCGCGAGTGCGCCGCGCGCTTCGCGCAGCTTGCCGCCGTTCGTCGTCACGAAAACGATTTTCTTAATCCTGTTTTTCTTCAATTCAACTCACTTTCCTGCATTCAGCCGCTGAGCCTGTCGGCGCGGCTCCCGATTTTCTTGAACTTAACGGCCTCGCTCAAATACTTCTCCAGCGCGCCGGGCTTGTAATCCTTGAAAGCGAAAAACCCGTCAACGTTGCGGCGCAACTCCTCGACGTAAGAATAATACTCTTTCTGCGAGAACTCGCGCAAGCCGAGTTCTTCGAGAACGACGCTGATTTGCTTTCGCGAAGCGGGAATTTCCTTGTCGTCGAGAGCTAGCTTTCGCGCCTCGAAGAATTTCGAGTGCCCCGGCACGGAAACGAGGAGGAAATCCACTCCCTTGAAAGCGAACGCTTGAATGCGACGCTCGCAGAGATAACCCCGTTCGTAACCGATGAGTGTCAAAAAGTGAACGAGCTCGTCCATCTGCTTCGACTGGAGCTTCAACGAGATTTCTCGGCGCGCGGTAACAGGCGCTCCCGCGCTTCTCGCGTTCTTGTCGCGGCAAACCGAGACGACGAGTTCAGGCTCGCCGTTCGTGACTCGCACGCGCAAGTCGAACTCTTGCGACGAGTCGCGGCAAGAGTCGCAATCGATTAGTAAGCGATCGAAATCTCCGAGGAAAACGCCGCGCGAAACGAGTTGTTTCGATAACGCCGAAAAATCCTCGTCGCTCAACGGGCCCCGCACTTCAACGAGAAACTCTTTTCTCAAACCCTTTTTAGCCAATGCAATACACTCCCCGTCAAAACAACGCACCCCTTTAAACCAAACCGATTCCGCCTAGCGCGCGCGCCGCCTGCTCGAAACTCAAGCCCAGCATTTCGCCTATTGCGACGCACTCGCGCGGACTCTTGACGTCGAAAACGCTTTGCGCCCGCGAAACGAGAGCGAAAGGCGCGCGCAGCTTGACGCACTTGCGCAGGAAAACGCGGGTTTCAGCCATTAGTTTCGCGCGCCGCATCTCGTTTTCTCGAATAAAATTAATCAAAGGTATTTCGAAGGCGCTTGCCTCGCCGGCTGCAGCAGCGTCGGCTACCGCGCGCACGAGCCCGTCGTCAAAACCAAAACTGCGAACCAACAAAGGATTTACTAAAACGCCTCGGCGCGCGGCGCTGCGTAAGAGTTCTCCATTAGTGCTTTCAACCGCGCACAAACCGCTGCCGTTTTCGTCAGCGCTTGCGCTCGCGCGCTTCGCTTCCCTGATTTTCTGCAAGTCGCTTTGCTTGTCTAAAAAAACTAGCGGCGGCGCGAACGCTTTCTTGAAGCCGAGCTCAAGCGCGCGCTCGCGAAGCGAAGCGTCGGCAAGATGCAAGTCTGTGAAGGAAGCCATACCACAACAATAAACGCGTTGAAATTAAAAAGAGTAGGCGGGAATGGGCCGTAGCCCGCTTTCTGTTGTCCACGGCATTGGACTGAGCGGACGCCAAGCGTCCTTGCACCAAACGAGGCGCGTTTCACTTTCCTCGCGGAAACGTCGCGCTCGCGCGCTCATACTGCTCCGCGGGAAATATCGTTTCTGTTCCCCGTTCCAGCCTTAAACTGGGATGCTTGCGCATCTCTGAAA
>JAZDKN010000084.1:0-2290 GCA_043803065.1 Microcaldota archaeon | reverse complement strand
GAACACCGCGTTTTTCCCGCGAGTCTTCAACTCGCCGTAAAACTGTCGCACCGTCATCGAGTAGTCGCCGCGCGCCTTCGACGCAGCTATTATTCCGCGGACGTCGGCAGCGTCGCGGCGTTTCAAGCGGCGCCCCAATAGTTCGATTGCGAAAGCCATTTGCTTCTCTTCTCCATCTTTCTCCATCTCGCCTAAATGGTTTTGAGCGAAGCAAGTTAAAAAAACGCGCGTTGCGCGCTGCGCCCCCCGCCCGCGCGTCCAGCCGCGTTCCCCCGCGCGTTCCCCCGCGCCTTCGCTTTGGCCTCGTGTTTTGCCTTGCGCGCCGATACCCCCCGCGTTTTCCCTCACGCCGCCTCTCCGCCCAAGAAACCAACCAAGCAAAATCAAGCAAAACTTAGCAAAATAACCTTTATAAAGGTTAAATTACAATAATTTAACCTGCGGATATGCTGTTGTTTTGGTGTGCGGAGCGTGCTTGTTTGGGGGTTGGACTGCACTGAAAGGTGATGGAAAAGTGGAGAAGAAGGAAATCTTAGAGGTTTTGGAAGACTGGAATTTTTGGACGAAACAACAGGAAACCGGCGTGCTTCGTCCCGAGTACGCTGAAGAAATAGCGCGGCTCGCGGCAATAGGGCAAGTCGTGTTGATTTCCGGCGTCAGGCGAAGCGGCAAATCCACGTTAATGCGGCAGTACGCCAAGCGTTTGATTGACTCGGGAGTTGACGCGAAAAACGTTTTATACGTGAACTTCGAGGACGTGAGGTTCAAAGAATTGAACCTCGACTTGATGCAAAAAATATTCGAGACGTACGCGGAATTCGTGCGTCCAACGCAGTCCTCAAAACCCTTCGTTTTTCTCGACGAAGTGCACAAAATAAAGGGGTGGGAGCGCTTCGCGAGAACCCTGCACGAGTTGAATAAAGCGAGTTTGTTCGCGTCCGGCTCGACTTCGAGGCTCTTGAGCAAGGAATTCGGTTCCACGCTCACAGGCAGGCACTTGGATGCCCGCGTTTTTCCGCTTGACTTCAAAGAATTCCTGGCGTTCAAAAAAGTTTTCCCCGAAAACAAGCGAAAGTTCGGCGAACTCGAGTTGATTTCGAAGAAGAGCGTCGTCAAGCGGTTGTTGAACGAGTACCTCGAATTCGGCGGGTTGCCGCTCGTTTGCTTGACGGGCGACGAGCGAGGCAAGAAAGACTTGCTTGCGGCTTGCTTTGAAGACGTGTTGAGCAAGGACGTGATTGAAACGCGCGGCGTAAAACGGCCGGTTAAACTAAAGGGCCTCGCCAAGTTTTTCTTGTCGAACGCGGGCAGGCGAACGTCGTTGAACGCGTTAAGCAAGTTTTCCGGCTTGAGTTTGAACGCCGTCGAAAGCTATTCTCGTTACTTGGAGGAAGCGTTTCTCGTTTTTTTCTTGAAAAAGTTTTCTTACTCCGTGAAAGAGCAGGAACGCACGATTGCAGTCGTTTACGCGGCGGACAACGGACTGCGAAGCGTTCTCGGCTTCAAGTTTTCGGAAGACGCGGGTTGGGCGCTTCAAAACGCGGTCGCCAATCTTTTGCTTAAAAAATTCGGGAAGGAAAACTTGTTTTACTGGATGAACGCGCAGAAAGAGGAAGTGGATTTCGTAGTCAAGCAAGGCAAGGAAGTCGAGCAACTCGTTCAAGTTTGCCGTTCTCTCGGCGATTTCGCGACGCGAAAACGCGAGTTGCGCGCACTCGCGAAAGCAAGCGAGGAATTGCGTTGCAGGAACTTGCTCGTCGTAACGGAAGACCAAGAGGGCGTAGATGAATTCGACGGCAAAAAAATCAAGCTCGTTCCGTTGTGGAAATTCCTCCTCGAGTAAAAACAAATGAAAACAATTGAAAACTAGGGAAAACGAATAAACGCGAAGGAAACGCGGGAAACGAGCGGGACGCCTTCAAAACGTTGAAACAAAACGCGAGCGCTTAAGCTCGCTTTACTTTCTTCCTCTTTATTCGCGCGTACGATTTTTTAGCGTCTTGCAGCCAGTATTCTATGACTCGCTCTACCGCCTTCCACTCCGAAACACAACCGCTTCAAATCAACATCTTCTTTCATCAACGTCTTCCGCCAAATACTGCGCGGCGTCAATCCACATGATACTGAAGATGCTGAAGAAGAAGCTGGTTTAAAAAACAAGCTGGAGGACGCGAGGACGCGAGGACGCGATGACGCTTCCGGTTTGGAAGCTGGAAGCGGAAGGCGTTAAAACTCGGTTCGCGTAAGCGGTAAGCTTTTCTTGTTCGAAGACGAAACGGTTGGAAAGGCG
>JAZDKN010000083.1:0-2673 GCA_043803065.1 Microcaldota archaeon | reverse complement strand
GCGAGTGAAGCGCAATTACGAGCTCGTCGCCGACATGACGGCAAAATTCATGGACGCGCAAATAATTTGATTGCCTAAAGGTTTTTTAATTGGCTCGCGCATCAATTACTTAAGCGAGGCGATAAGCAAATGATTAACACTCTTAAAATGGTTGAAAAAAGCTTTCGTCCAACTAAAGTTTTCGTTAGTCATAGTGCGAGAGGAAAAGGACAGGTCGTAATTTCAGGAAAAAAACTGATAGAAGGATCTGAGTCCAACCGCGCAGTCAGCCTAATTGAAGCAAAACTGCGGCAGTATTGTACAGGTCCAGAACGGGTTCATAACGTAGAACAAAATAGAGAAAAAACGGAAATTATGGTAGCTGGCTTGACGGAAAAACAAGTTGCGGAAATACTTGGTTCAATACTACATGGGCGACTGATAAGCGAGATAAATCACGGCGTTTACTTGACACCGGAAAAAGCGAAGCAGCTAAAAAAATTGGTTTACGACCATATTGAGTTCACCACACCGCATACCGTTTCTGAAGTGGAAACCCAATCTCTAAACAAACAGCTTTCTTCAATTATAGGTTCAAAAAAAAGAAAAGGCACGCACGTAGTTGGAGAAACCGAAAATACGTTGCAATTCGATAGTGGTTTTCTAAAAACGCTCCGGTATATCGGAAGAAGGCCATACGGAAAAAAATTCAAAGCAGTTGTAGAACATTTGCAGGACCCGAAAAATCTCCGCTTTATTTCTTACGAGTTCGAATAACTCGATTTTTCGCGACAGGTGATTGGTTTGGCTAAAGTTTTAGTGTTGATGGGTTCGGGCAGTGACGCGGCGCACGCCGCGAAAATAACGAAAACACTCGACGAATTCGGCGTTACGCACGAAGAACGCGTGGCAAGCGCGCACAAAACCCCCGAAAAACTGCTTTCCGTTCTCGAGGAAGCGAAGGATGCCCGCGTCATCATCGCAATAGCGGGATTAAGCAACGCGCTCAGCGGCGTCGTAGCCGCGAATTCGCCGCTTCCAGTCATAACATGCCCGCCTTACAACGCCGAAGACATTTGGTCGAGCTTGAGAACGCCGCCGGGCGTAGCGCACGAGACGGTTCTCGACGAGAAAAACGCGGCGCTCGCTTGCATCAAAATTTTGGCTTTAAGCGACGCGGCTTTGCGCAAAAAACTCGAGGATTACTTGCGCGGCTTGAAATACAAAATCGAGGAAGCGGATGCGGTGTCGCGGCGCAAGTGAACGATTAAGTTTTTATTCCTCGACAACTACTTTTAACAAGCCACGGGCCCGTGGTCGAATGGTAAGACGTCACTCTCACAACCCCGCCTTTTCTTTTTGAAAAAAGAAAATGCAGGTTGCCAAAAGAAAAACCGGGGGGAGTGCAGTGAAGATCCGGGGTTCGATTCCCTGCGGGCCCATTCAATGGTTTACTAAGAGGAAGTTTGGTTAACTCGAAGACTCCGTTACTCGTGTTTTCGTGTTTCTGTTGCCAAGTATCTCAAGTTAGCGCCTGATTTTTGCAATACGCTTTCGTAAAACCTTTCGTTAGCGGGAATCGCTATTCTTGAAGAGTCGAAGGCGTAACTGCCGAAAACGAATTTCATTTTTTCCCGGTAAGTGTTTCTAACTCCAACATGGACTAAGTAGTCTACAATCTCGAAAAAAGCGCCTGAACGCGGTTGAAAGCGTTGGTCTTCACTGTAAGTAGTCGCGTAATAAGGCGTTTTGATTGGATCTCCCCGGTAAACCTTGAAGTAAAAGCCTTCTAGTGGTTCGTCGGGTCTTAGTCTGCGGTGTTTGTAGTCGCTCCATCCACTGTAACGCCCTCTCGCTTTCACGCCTTTGAATATTTCTTGCTGGTCTAGGAAAACATTCCTGTAAGCTTTTGCTCTGCCCAGCCAAGAGACCTGCCGCTCAGTAGGAATAAGATCATCGTCGATTCGCCAATAATTTATTTCGCCGCGTTGGTTGTTTCGCTCACGCAAGCGTCTGATGTAAGACAAAGCGATGTTCATGGCTGCGCCAGGACCAACGAAAACGCGTCCCAAGCCTGGAGTTACCGCCCAGAAGGGGTTGAAGTTTTGAATTCTATCTCCCCAAGGTCCGAAGCTCTTTTGGTGTTCTGAACTTTCTCGCAAAATATTAATATCGTCTGAAGTGACGTAGTGAACGAAAACGCCGTGCTTGTTTCCAATTTCATTCAAGGCCCGCGCTAATTCCGCTGCTTGCGGAGTGTGCGTCTCATTTAAAGGCTTTTCGTGATAAAATGCTGAACTATCCACGACGACGAAGTGTATTTCCCCGCCAAACTTGCCTGAACCGAGCAGTTTCCGTCGATTCAAGTGCTCGGAGACGCGCATCAAAGCTTTTTTTACTGGTTCGCTTGAGCCTTTCGCGTGCAATGCCAATTCTTCAATTAAATTTTCGTCGCCGCGAGCTTCGATAGCATGCGTCCACCACTTCGGAAGCGACGTCAAAATGTATTTTCGAACGGTTGGAATCATAGCGTAAATAGGAGAATCAAGCAACGCTTTTTGCCGCGCTTGCGCTTCGTCTAATCGTTTTTGTCTTTTTTCTATCCGCCGGTCTTTAATTCGACGGAAAGGATTAGCCCGCAAACCTGGAACTCGCCACATCCAATTGTTCGCCGCTAAAAATATGCTGCCAGGT
>JAZDKN010000082.1:0-2415 GCA_043803065.1 Microcaldota archaeon | reverse complement strand
TTCTCCAGCGATTCCGCTACCGCGAGTCCGAGCGCCGTAACCGCAATGCTTTTGCCTTCGACATACCCACGTCGGTAAAGCGTCTCGATGATTTCCGCGCGAGTCGCCTTCGTGCCTAAATCGCGCTCTTCGAGTTCGCTGACTATGCTCGCTGGCGTAAAACGCTTCGGCGGCTGAGTCATTTTTTTGATTTTCTTGATTTCATCGACGGTAAGTTTTTGGTTTAAGCGCAGCTCGGGCATTTGCTTTTCCTCGAACTTCGCGTACGGCTCGTAAAAACTCATCCAACCGCGTTTCGTCACTCGGTCTCCTTGAGCGAAATATTTTTCCCTGCCGAGAGTGAGTTCCGCGCCAATGCGCTCGGCTTCAGCGTCTTCGGCGAAACATGCAAGGAAGCGGCGCGCAATCAAATCATAGATTTTCGCCGCCTCGCCTTTCAGCGCGCCCGCGCTTGGCTTCAAGCCCGTCGGATGCACCGCCGGGTGCGCCGGATCGACTTTTTCGCCTTCAGCTGGCTTGACGCGTTCCGCAGCGAGCAACGCCTTCGCTTTCTCTTCGTAAACCGGGTTCGCGGCAAGCTGCGAAATTATTTTCTTGAGATTGAGTTGCGGCGGCAGCTTCTGCGACGCGCTGCGGGGGTAAGAAATGAGTGCCGCCTCGTAAAGCCCTTGAGCGATTTGCATAGTGCGCGCCGGATTAATCGAAAAGCAGCGATACGCCTCTGTCTGGAGAGTCGTGAGGTCGAAAGGCGGCAGCGGCCGCAGCTTCAATTTCTTCTTGTCGAGCAGAGAAACGAAACCGCTTTTTTCGCTGCGGGCAAGCGCCTCGTCCGCCTCTGCTTCGCGCTCAAAACGCTGCTTGCGGTGAAGAAATTCCACGCCCTCGTAAAGCGCGACGAGCTGCCAATACGGCGTCGAGACGAACGCCGCGATTTTCTTTTCTCTCTCCGCCAACAACGCGAGCGCGGGCCCTTGCACGCGGCCAATGCTCAGCACGCGAAACGCGCCCGCTCGGCGAACTGCAGCCATGAGCGCGCGGCTGATGTTGATTCCCCAAAACCAGTCTAACTTATGACGCGCTTCGCCCGCCCAAATATTCGAGTAATCCAACCCGCTTTTTTTTTCGAACGCGTCAATTAATTCTTCTTTCGTCAATGTCGAGAATTTCATTCTCGTTGCTTTCGATTCGTCGCAATGAGCGAAGCGCAGAATATTGAAACCGATCAGGCTGCCTTCGACATCAAAGTCAGTGGCAACTACGAAGTCGTCGGCTTTTTCGCTTAGTTTCTTTATATTGTCGAAATATTTTTTTGCGTAGTCAGATTCCTTGTTGACTTCCCAAGTCGGCTGCCACGCTATTTCTAGAGCTGGGTAGTCGGAATTTCCAGTTACTTGTTTTAGCCCGAACAAGTGGCCTACCGCTGGAGCCACCTTGATTTCGCGGTCGCCTCGCTTTAATTCAAACCAGTAGGCGCCCTCGGCCGCAACTTTTTTGGGTTGATCGTCGGCTAGCGCTTGCGCTATCTTGGTTGCCGCGTTAGGCTTCTCTGAAATTATTAGTGTGTAGCTCATAGTTGCTGACTCTCTCAACCAACGCGTTCATTTTATTCTGTTTTTCGTCTTTTACCGCCTTGACGAATTTTATTCCCGTTTCGCTTAACTCGCAGATGTGCGGCTGGTTTGGTTTTATCCTGCGCCTAATTAATAACCGTTTGTCTTCAGCGAACTTCGCTAGATGGTCTACGTGCCCTTGAGTGCGACCTAATTTTATTCCAATGTCCTTCGTAGTGCAAGCGGTTTCCCCGAACTCGTCATACAACGCCGAAAGAAATTCCTCAAGCTGTTTGCCTTTTACAAAATGGCGTTCTTTCACCTCGCTGGCTGCGTTCTCTAAGCGTTTCAAAGCGATTTCTCGGAATCTAAACACGCCGAGCTCGAGCAGTTTGTCAAAATCTCTCGCGTGAACTATGAGCAAATCCTTTGTCGATTTCGGAAGTTTTTCTCCGGGTTTTTCTCTCCGCACCGAACAACCCGCCCTGCTCAAAACAAGCTCCGCCGCATCCAAAAAGTAACTGTCGTTCATCCCGATTGTAAAGACCGCGCGCGAACGGCATTTGATGATACTACCTTCAGCGTCGGTAAGGCCCCTCACGAAGGCAATGCCTAATTTTTCATCGCTAATTATTTTAGCTAGTTCTTTGAACAAGCACTCCAACAGCAAACGCTGTATTCCCGCGCCGAGTCTCAAGGTTGTTTTTGTTTTGCGCCGATGCGGTTCTACGCGCAAATGAATCCGCTCTTTTGCTACGCCGAGTTTTTTCAACAACCGTTTTGCCGCGGGAATGCTTTCCTCGTCCGGAACGCCGACGAACGCAGTCGTCTGTTTTTCAGCGTGAAATTTTTCAGCGTAAAACCA
>JAZDKN010000081.1:0-4827 GCA_043803065.1 Microcaldota archaeon | reverse complement strand
TGGGTGTATTTGACGATGTTGATGGGCCGCTGGTATTCAACGTCGAACGTTTCTGAATTGAGAGTAGCGAATTCATCCTCAAAAGTAACTTCTCTGAAATCTTTCCATCCTTTTTTAGTCAAAACCTTTGTTCCTTCCCGATAACAGCCCATTTCGCCCGTGCTCGGGCCGAGTTCGCCTGGAAACATTTTCTTGTGCTCGAAATTCACGTTTATCGGGTAAACGAAATCGCGGCCGTTGAAGAAAGCGCCGACCGCGACTTCCACGCCCGCAGCGTATTTTTGAATCTGGAACTTCTTGATTTTCTTCGCCCAATTCTTCTTGTAGTGAGCGAGAACGTTGAGGAGATCTTTCGAGTCTTCTTCTTGCGCGATGAAAAGCAGTTCTTTCTCGTTTTGGGCTTCGCCGCTAGGCTTCATGACGTAGCGCGCTGGATTCTGCTCGATAAATTTTACCGCCGAGTCAAAATCCTCGAAATCCCAGTGCGGCAGAACCGTAATGCCCGCCGCCGCGAGCTCGTCTTGCCCGAACTCGCGGTTGTCTTCAAGCTTGTCCGCGTACGCGCTGCCGCCGATTACGATTTTACCTTGCTTGCGCAGCGCGTCCGCCTGCTGGCCGAAGTTGATGTCGTCGAAAACGATTACGTCCGCCCATTCGGCGGCGTCTTTCTTCCAGTCGTCGCTTTTTTCAACGAACCCGTCGCAAATATCCTTCGAGTCCTTGTCGGAAATGCTGTAACGCACGTCGTGCCCTTCGTTTTTGACTATCAAAGCCATGTCGCCGATGAGCGCTTCGATGGACACGAACAAGAACTTGATTTTTTTCGGCACGGGCGCAAACTCGCCGCGCGCCACCCAAGGCGGAGCCGCGATTTCCTTTTCCTGATTTTTTTCCTGCTTCTCCAGCTTTTCCTGTCTTTCTTCCTTTTTCTCTTCCTTGCGTTCTTCTTTCCGTTCTTCTTTTTTTTCTTCCTTCTCCTTCTCGTCGTTGGAGTTATTGTGAGCATTCGCGTGATTGCCGTTCTTACCTGGCTTTTGCAAGAGCTTAAAGAGTTTTGGAATGCGCAGGACCATGAACAAAACACTGAACAAGCGAAATCGAGAAGCGAAAAACCAAAAAGCCGGATGAAAAAGAAAAACAGTTTTGTTTTTTTCCGGTTTTTCGCGTTGGAATTACTTTCGCCGTGAATAAAATGGTTTCGTTGAACGCGCTGAACGCTTCGCGAACGTCGCGAACGCTTTGCGCGAGGCTCTCGCTCGGAAAAAAACGTTTTTCGGATTTTTCGGAAAAAGATTCGGGAAAAATCCCGGGAAAATTATGGAAAACTCGGGAAAAAATTTCAACCCAGCGTCATTTCGACGTTGACCGTCTGCGGAATGCGAATGCGCATGATTTCGCGCAGCACGCGGTCGTCAGCCTGAACTTCGATTAGCCGTTTGTGAATGCGCAATTCCCACTTTTCGTACGTGTCGGAGCCGTCGCCGCAAGGCGTGCGCCTCGGGTCGATTCGCAGTTTTTTAGTGGGCAGCGGTATGGGCCCGCGAATGTGGACTCCGGCTTTCGCCGCGATGTCCTTAATGAGAGCGCAGACTTCGTCGAGGGACGAGCAGTCCTGGCTCTGCAGTTTGATGCGGGCCTTTTGCATTTTTCTTCACATTCCTAACAAAAATCAAAGGGGGAAGCGAACCAAGAGCGATAAGGCACTTCGCTCTCAAATGGTTCGCGAAAAAAACCAACTCGCGTTTCTCGAGTTGTTCACGCTTTTTGCGCTTTTGCTTTCGCGTTTTTCACGCTTTCTTGGGCGTCACAGTGAGCACTATGCCTGCGGCGACGGTTTGTCCCATGTCGCGCATCGCGAATCTTCCGAGCGCGGGAAAATCCTTGTACGTTTCGACTACGGTCGGCCGAGTAGGCTTGCACTTGATTATCGCGACGTCTCCAGTCTTGATGAAGTCCGGATTCTTTTGAAGCGTCTGCCCCGTCTTGGGATCCTTTTTCTCGAGAATCTCGACGACTTGGCACGACACTTGCGCGGTGTGAATGTGGAAGACTGGAGTGTAATTCTTGCCTATCGCGGTCGGGTGGTTGAGGACGACGATTTGCGCCGTGAATTCCTCGGCGACCGTCGGCGGAGCGTTCGGGCTTCCGAGAACGCTGCCTCGGCGAATCGCTTTCTTGTCGATTCCTTTGAGCGCGAATCCGACGTTGTCTCCCGGAATCGCTTGCGCGAGCGGCTGGTGGTGCATTTCAATGCTCTTTACTTCGCCCGTAACGCCTTCAGGCATGACGATGACGGCCGTATTCGGCTTGAGGACTCCGCTTTCCACGCGGCCTACGGGCACGGTTCCTTGTCCCGTAATAGTGAACACTTCTTGAATCGGCAGGCGCAAAGGCTTGTCCAACGGTTTTTTCGGTTCAACCAGCAGGTCGAGCGCTTCAAGGAACAGCGGCCCGCTGTACCAAGGCGTTTTGTCGCTGCGCTTGACGACGTTGTCGCCGTAGTAAGCGCTAACGGGAATGAACGGGATTTTGTCTACGGGGTAACCCATCGGCTTGAGTTTCGTCGTCAAATCCATTTTCACTTTCTCGTACGCTTGGTGGTCGTAGTTCACCGCGTCCATCTTGTTTACCGCGACGATGAATTGCCCGACGCCGAGCACTTTCAGCAAAAACGCGTGTTCTATGGTCTGCGCTTGAACTCCTTCCTTCGCGCTGCACACTAGCACCGCCGCGTCCGCTTGGCTCGCGCCCGTAATCATGTTCTTGATGAAGTCCTTGTGTCCCGGCGCGTCGATTATCGTGAAGTAAAACTTTTGGGTGTGGAAGTCCCTGTGCGCGATGTCGATAGTAACGCCGCGCTCGCGTTCCTCCTTCAATTGGTCCATCGCGAACGCGAACTCGAACGTCGCTTTTCCGAGTTTCGCCGCTTCCTCCTTTAGCTTGCGAAGATCGTTTTCGCTTAGCGCGCCAGTGTCGTACAAAACGCGTCCTACGAGCGTGCTTTTGCCGTGGTCCACGTGTCCCGTGAAAATCAGGTTCAAGTGCGGTTTTTCAGCCATTCTTCATCCCCCCTCAGTCAATTCCTTTTCCTTCCTTGATTTTTTTAATAAAACTTTTTTTTTTTCCTTTTTTACTCTTTTTTCTCTCGTCTTTCCTTGTTTTTCTTCGTTTTTCCTTTTTTCTTCGTTTTTTATCGTGTTCACTTTGCGTTGTGTTTCTTCCTTCAGCGCCACCGCGAGAAAAAAACCGGCGCAACGCGAACGCGAGAAAAAGCCATGATAAGCCAGTGAGCCAACTCGCAAGACGAAGTGTAATTAATGCGGACTCTATTTAAAAAGCCTTTCGCCGCAACGGGTGAATCCAAACGTTCAAACGCCCGGCGGCTTCAAACTCCTGAACCGCGTTTAACGGAATTATTCTGCGGCGTTTCCTTGCTTTTGCGCACAACGTAATCCTGAAGGCGTTGTATTGTTTCTTTGAGTGCCATCGTCTTTGTTCGTTCTTGTTTTCTTAATTGATTTTGTCTTTCTCTAGCCTCATTATTGAATATGGAAACATAGGTGTAGTTTCCGTGTTCTTTAAGCAAATCTTTTAACGCCTGCAATTCTACGAGCGAAGCTAAACCGATCTTGCCGAGCGTTTTCCTTTTAGACAGCGGATAGTAATTCCACATGCAAAGCTTTTTTGTTGCAGGACTAATCACGTATTCTATGTAACCGATGTGCAAACGCTTTTTTTCTTCAATTATTTCTGCTAAAACCTTTTCTGCGAACGCCTTGTTTATCGCCTTACTCGTTACGAATAATTCTCCTTTTTTACGATAGTCGCGGCTGTTCTCATCAAGTTTTCCGCCGTAAAAATTGTAAGCTACTCTTTTCTGGTTGTTGCGATGAGGCGAGGTTGACTTTGTAATAAAAACTCCGTAAAGCCCGCGTCCAGCCATAAAAAACGTTCGCCTGCAAAAATTTGAGGAAAGTTGGAGCTCCGCGTCTCCTTAATTTTATTCAAAACGTCAAGCGCCGCCGCCGATTGCGCCGGCTGTGAAGAAAGCTGCGACGCAATAAAGAATTACCGCGAGAGGCAGCGCCTTGCTAATCGAAACGTAGACGTGCAGTTTGTTGCGCGGATCCTCGATTTGCGCGTTGAAGTACGTGAGAAGCGCGACTATTTCGATTACGTAAATTCCCATGATGAGCGTGAACGTCGCCGGGTCAGCGCTTTCCTTCGCGATGTTCGGGTTCGCGAACATTTGCCCCAAACTCCCGAGTCCCCCTACGCCAGTAGAAGCGAGATTGCCTCCAGAGTTTTCCGCCGCGTTCGCGCCGCTTTGAGCTATGCTCGACAAAATCATTTTCTGCATTGCGCTCACCACCGCGAGCACGATGGGCGCGACGAAAGTAGCCATCGTCTTCAGCATCGTCGTAACGTCTTCGAGCAGGCGCTTGAGGGATTCGTCGATTTTCTTCGCGTTGCGCATTTGCAGCGAGAGCGTTATGAGCGAGCGCGCCGCCACGTTGACGCCGAGTTCAACAGAGTCCGCGAGGAAACGCATTCCGCTCGCAATCACGCGAGACGGAAGATTCCGCATCGCCCCGAAAGTCTCGTCGAAAATCGCTGCGTCGAGCGTCATGCCCATCGTAGTAATATTGTCGAGCACTCGCGCGAAAACGTCGTGAGCGACCTTGCTTTTAGGCAGGAATTGCACGGCGCTGTGCAGCGCTTCTTCCACGGGCTTGTTTTCACCCATGCGCGATGCGAGTACGTAAAGCGCGTCCTGGAATTCGGTTTCCATCGCGCGGATTTCGTCTTGCGCGCGCTTGCGGTCCG
>JAZDKN010000080.1:0-8580 GCA_043803065.1 Microcaldota archaeon | reverse complement strand
GCGCCGTCCGCGCCGATGAGGAATTTCGCGGCGATTTTCGAGCCGCCGCTGCCGCAGCGAACGACGACGCCCTCACCGTTTTGTTTGAGTGTTGTAACTCGGTGATTCAAAAGTATTTTCGCGCCGGCGGTGCGAGCTTGTCTTGCGAGCACTTCGTCGAACGCTTGCCGATCGAGAACGCGCGCGACCGCGTTGCGTCGCTCTACGACGAATTCAACGCTTTTTTTCCAGCCGGTTTTCTCGTCTTTTTTCGCGTGCAGCACCGCGCCACGCACTTCGTTGACTACGCTCGAATCGAACTCCGTTCCTGCGACTCCCAAGAGCTTTAGCCCACTGACTGAAACGAGTCCACTGCACTTGCCTTGCTTTCCAGAGCGCGCGTGCTCCTCGAGGACCAGAGTTTTAAGCCCGAGGCGCGAGGCGTCGCGCGCGGCGAAAGCGCCTGCCGCGCTGCATCCTGCGACGATTAAGTCGAACTCGTCAAATTCTTTAGTCATGGCTGAATCGCTTGCGCCCTCGGCAAATATAAATGCTTTTATTTCGTTTTTGCCTCGCATGACGAGCGCTCCGAGCGCGCCTAGCGCGCGAAACCGTTAAAGCGGGTATAGGTATGCGCCGACAAAAGATATTAAGCGGCGCCGCGTTCAAAGCATACGCGAGCTAAAAGAAGAAGGGAAAAAAAGGGAATCGAAATGAGTTTTTACGTTGCTAACGAGGAAGACGGGGCTACTGTGGCTGGGCTTTACCCGTTTGTTCCTGCGTTTCATTCATTCAAAGAACGAATAGGCGTGGGCTTCGAGTCTTACGTCGAATTAACCGCGGGGCACATGAAGTGGTGGACGAACGAAGCGGAATACGAACGAGCGGCGAAAAGGATTTTCGAACGCATTTTGGTTGACGCCGCGTTTTTTCCGTTGGTGAAGCGAAAAACAATTGCGTTGTCCGACGCGATGCGTTCGTTCTCGCGCGAGTTGCTGGAAAAAGAGTTGGGAACCGCTTCGACGACTTCGACGAGCGAATTAATTTCTCTGATGCGCAAGCAATCCGCTCAAATCGCTGAACTGCTTTCGTGGGCGATGCTCATAACCGTAATAGAGATTCCGCACGAGCTCGTCTCGAAAAAACTGTTGGAAATCGTCACCGAAAAAACTAAAACGCAAGCCGGCGGCGGGAAAACGTTGTTGGTGCCGGTTGACTGCGCCGCGGTCTTGTCGACGCCGCTCGAGGAAAACAACGCCAAACTCGAGTTCAAGGAACTCGTCGAAATAGCTTGCGAAATCGACGCGAACGGCCGCGCCAAGCAAGCGCTTTTGGAGAACAAAAACGACAAAAACAACGCCGCGTCAGCGTTTTCAGCGCTAGGCAAAGCCGCGCCAGAACTCGCCCAAAAAATCGGGGCGCACGCGCGAAAATTCGGTTGGGTTTACTACGGCTACGCGGGACCGGCTTGGACTGCGAACGAATTCGCTCGCGAAATCGCCGCGTTGCTGGAAGACAAAAACCCGCGGCAAGCGAAAACCGAGATGCAGGCGCGTGACGCGGCGCTCGCGCGAAAACAAAAGGAATTCGAGGCGGCGCTCGGCTTGAGCGCGGAAGAAAAGAGAATCGCGGGAATCGCCCGCGACGTCATGTTCCTGAAAGCTTACAGAAAAGAAGCAATGTTTTACTCTTACTACGCAGTCGAACGCGTTCAAAACGAGTTCGGCAAGAGGTGCGGACTCGGTTTGCGGCAAGTGCGCTGGCTTTACCCGCACGAGTTCGAGAAAGCCGCGCAACGCGAAATCAAAGCGCCGCTCCTAGACTCTCGCTTCAAACACTGCGTTTTCGGCGTGCAAAACGAAATCAACGGAAAAAGGGAAATCGTTTTCTTCGACGACGCCGACGCGGAAAAACAATCGCGAAAATTCGCTGAAAAAGCCGTTGGGGACGTCAAGGAAGTGCGCGGGGCTTGCGCGCAGCCGGGCTTCGCCGCGGGCGTCGTGCGCGTGGTGAACAAGCCAGAGGACGTCAAGAAAATGCTGAAGGGCGACGTGCTCGTTTCCATCGCGACTACGCCGGATTTGGTGACTGCGATGCGGAAAGCGTCGGCGATAGTCACCGACATCGGCGGCCTCACCTGCCACGCGGAGATCGTGAGTCGCGAACTCGGGATTCCGTGCGTCGTGGGAACGCGCATTGCTACGAAGGTTTTTCGCGACGGCGACAGCGTGGAAGTCGACGCGAGCAATGGCATAGTGAGAAAAACCGCCTAAAATCGCCTAAACGCCGCCCGCTCGAAAAACCGTTTGAGATTGAAAAAAAGCATTTCGCGCTTTACTTCGCGGGTTTCGCCGGCTTCTCGGACTTCAACATTTCCTCCAAGCTCGGCAGTTCTGCTCCCGCGGCGGAGAGCTCGCGCTTGAAAATACCGTGCATTTCAGCTAGCTTCGGCCGCGTCTTCGCTTCGAAGCGAATCGAAAGCAGCGGTTCGGTGTTCGAAGCGCGCAGCAAGCCCCACGAGTCCCCTAAATCCAAGCGCACGCCGTCGATGGTTATTGCCTTGTCGGAACCGTATTTTTTCTTGAGCGCCGCCTTGACTGCGGCGACTGCGGCAAATTTCTTGTCGTCCGCGAAGCGCGTGCGCAACTCGGGAGTCGAAACGTATTTCGGAACGTCAGCGGCTAGCTCGGAGAGCGGCGTGCCGTGCGCGACTATGCGCGCCATGCGCAGCGCGGCGAAGATTCCGTCGTCGGCAGCGTTGTTTTCCGCGAAGTGGTAGTGCCCGCTGTACTCGCCGCCGAAAACCGCGTGCAACCGCTGAACGGCTTCGTGAATGTAAGAATGCCCCACGCGCGAGAAAACCGGTTCTCCTCCAGCCTCGCGAATCGCTTCGAGCGCACCCAGCGAAGATTTTACGTCCACGATTATTTTCGGAGCAGGCTGCTTCGGCTGCTTTTCCAGCGCGTCTTGCGCGAAAATCGCTAGCGCGACGTCCCCAGCAAGCGCGTCTCCGAACTCGTCGAAGAACACGGCGCGATCAGCGTCCCCGTCGAGCGCGACGCCGAGCTCGGCTTCCTCGCTTTCGACTAGCGCACGCGCCTCGCGCTGGTTCTCGGGCTTCGTGGGATCGGGCGCGTGGTTCGGAAAACGGCCGTCCGGCTCGCAGTAAAGCGACGCGACGTCGCAGCCTGCTTCGCGCAGCGCGCGCAGCGCGATAGGTCCGCCCGAACCGTTTCCCGCGTCGAGCACGACACTGATTTTTTTCGAGATTTTGTTTTTCGCGAGAGCGTTGGCGACGTACGCCGGCGCTGCGTCTACTTGCGAGATGACGCCGAGCCGCGGGGGTTTTCGCTTGAGCACCGCGCCGCGCGCGACTTCCGTTTCGATTTGGCTTATTCCATTCTCGTAACTCAAGTGCTTGCCGCCGCGCGAATAAAATTTGACGCCGTTGTACTCCTTCGAATTGTGCGAGGCGGTTATTACCGCGCCGGCGTCGAAACCGCGGCTGCACACGGCAAAATGAACGAGCGGCGTGGGCGCGAGACCGAGGTCGGTTACGTCGCAACCGCACTGCGTCGCGCCGCGCGAAAACGCAGCGAAAAGCGAGGGACTGCTTAAGCGCGCGTCCCTGCCGAGCGCGAGGTTTCGCGCGTTAACGAATTCGACGAATGCGCGCCCGATTTTTTCGAACAGCGCTTCGTTGACTTCGCTTGCGTAGATTCCGCGGACGTCGTAAGCCTTGAAAGCGCCAGCCATTTCATTGCACGCCTTCCAAACCCTTCTTGTAAAAGTTTTCGAAGTAAAGCGCCACGAGCGCCAAAATCACGAGCAACGGAATCAAGTAAAACCATTGAAGCGAAAACGCGAAAGCAGCGCTCGCCGCGCTCGCCTGCGCGCCGGAAGGCCCGGTGGACGGATATTGTCCCGCGATTCTTGTGGCAACGCTAGGCGCGCCCATGCCGTCGAAAATGTTTCCGGAAACGTTGTTTTGGACGGTGTAAGTGACCGTCTTGGTTTCGTTGGGCCCGATGTTGTTGAACATCCAATCGACTACCACGCTGCCTTTTACCACGCGGGCGGGCGCAACTGAAAAATTAATGATTTCGCTCGGATCGGAAGCTATCGCGTCGGGAATGCGTTCGCGAACGACTAGCTCGGTTAACGCGGTAGAACCTTCGTTGCGCAAACTCAGCGAAATAGTCGAATAATAAGCACTCGAGGTTTTGCCTTGCGCGTCGATTCGCGTGACGTTGTAAACGCGCAACTCGCGCCAGTAAACGATTTCCTTCACGCCGACGCACGAGACTGGCGTTATTTGGCGCGAAAAACTTTCGAGCTTGTAATCAAGCAGCCGCGAACCAATCGCGGAAGTCGAAGCGTTTATCGCGGCGATTTCGGGATTAAGGACTTGCGCTGGCTGCAGGGAAGGAGCGTAATACAACGCGGTGAGCGCGGTGAGAAAAGCGAATGCGGCGATTCCGCAGGCGGCTGCGACAGCCAAATCTTTTTTTTCTTGCGCGTTTTTGCGAACCGCACGCTGGTAACGCAAGCCAAAGAAAACGAATCCGGCGGCTGAAGCGACGAACAACGCCAGCGCGATCCAAAAAATTTCGTTGATGCGGCAACAACCCCAGACGCTTTTTTTGCTTTTCCAATTCTTTTTGCTCTTTCTTCAATTCACTATCAAAAAATGGTTTAAAACTCCTTGCTTTAGCGCAAGAGCGCGAGGGAAAGCCTGCAGCGGAACGCCAAGCCGCAAAGCGAAAGCCATTTAACTGCGGAACGGGTTTCAATTTTCTGGTAACGCCAAAAGTCTGGAAAAGGTTGCTTGAATGCTTAAGCCAACACGAATCCCGCGATCTGTTTTGCTTGCCGTTGCGCTGCTCACGCTCGCTTGCGCGGCGCACTCCGTCAGCGCTTCCGCTGTGCTTTACGAAACCGCTGAGCTCGAAATCGGAGCGCCGCACGAATTTGCGGGAACCTCGTTCACGGTCAACGACACTTCGAGCACGATGGTAATACTCAGCGCAACAGACGCGCAAGGCGCGCGGCTGCTTCAAAACTTTTTTTTGTCATTAAACGAGTCTGTTCAAGCCGGCGCGGTTAAAGCGACGCTCCTCGAGATTCGAGAAGAAATTCGCGACGGGAAAAACGAGAGAATCGCGGTGCTTTCCTTCGAGTTGTTTGCAGCGCCCAGCGCAGCTCCAACTGCAACGCTTCCTCCGGGCAGCGTAATCGAAACCGAGATACTGAAAATCGTTGCGGGAACGAATACGACTGTCGTATGCGCCGAAGAGCCGGCGGTAAACGTCGAAGTTTCTCGGGAAACGCGCGTCTACGCTTCTGCAACAGACGCTTCTTCCGGCGCTACTCTCGTATCGCTGAAAGTAAGGAACGTCGGCGCGGTTGACGCGGAAAACATCGAGCTCACGGAAAAAATTCCTGGAGGACTCGCGAGCGACGCGGTTTTCGACGAGCCGCCGGCGTTAAGCGGAAGCGAAGCGAAGTGGGTGATTCGCTTGCTTGCAGCTGGCGAAACGCGCGAGTTCAACTACGCGGTTAAAAAACCGGTTTACGCGGCTTCGTTCGCTCAGCCGGGCGTAACGCAAAAAACGTCGGGTGCCGGCGGCGCTGGCAGTGAAATCTCGCCTCGTCCGTTTTTCGATTCGAATTTCTGGCTTTCAGCTGTTTGGGCGGTATTCCTCGCCATCGTCGTTTTCATAGCTGGACAAATTTATTTCGCGCGCGAGGAACAGAAAAACAAGTTGCTGGAAGGACCGCGCGGCTACCGCAAGCGCGGGCGCTGACGAAAGTGAATTCGTTAGATGAACAACGCGCGAGTGACGCATTTAAAAAACGGGGCGGCGTAACTCAAAACAAGCGCGAAAGCGCTGAGCGCAGAAAGCGCGAAGCGCGCAACGCGCGAAGCGAATTCTTTTAACGCGGAGAGGTGGGAATCGAATTATGGCTAAAGTGACTTTAAGCGTAATAAAAGCGGACATCGGCGGTTTCCCTGGACACCACTCGGTGCACCCGGAGCTAATCAAAATCGCTGAAGCCGAAATGGCTAAAGCCAAGAAATCGGGGTTGCTCCGCGATTACTGCGTGACGAGTTGCGGAGACGACTTGCAGTTAATCATGACGCACTACCACGGCGAGGAAGACAAACGAATACACAAGCTCGCTTGGGACACGTTCGTGAAAGGCACCGAACTCGCCAAAAAACTCAAGTTGTACGGCGCGGGACAGGATTTGCTCGCCGACGCGTTCAGCGGAAACGTGAAAGGAATGGGGCCCGGCGTAGCGGAAATGGTAATAGACGAGCGAAAAAGCGAGCCCGTCGTCGTCTTCATGGCGGACAAGACGAGCGCGGGAGCGTGGAATTACGCGTTGTACAAAATGTTCGCGGACCCGTTCAACACCATTGGACTCGTGATAGACGAAAGCATGCAAGGCGGCTTCGAATTCGTCGTGCACGACGTGATGGAGCACAAGAAAGTCTCGCTTCACACGCCCGAAGAATCGTACGAGTTGCTCGCGCTCATCGGCGCGCCCGGGCGCTACGTAGTCAGCACCGTAAATCGGCGCAGCGACGGAATACCCGCTGCAGTCAGCAGCACGCAAAAACTCTCGCTCATCGCTGGGCGTTACGTAGGCAAAGACGATCCCGTCTTAATCGTTCGCGCGCAATCAGGGTTGCCGGCGCTAGGCGAAGTCCTCGAACCGTTCTCGTTCCCATTCATAGTCGAAGGCTGGATGCGCGGCTCGCACCACGGCCCATTAATGCCGTGCTCGCAAAAGACTGCGCTGCCCAGCCGTTTCGACGGCCCGCCTCGCGTGATTTGCTTCGGCTTCCAACTCGCGGACGGCAAGCTCGAGGGACCCATGGATTTGTTCGACGACCCGAGTTTCGACTTGTGCCGCCAAAAAGCGAACGAAGCCGCCGACTATCTCCGCAGGCACGGTCCGTTCGAACCGCACCGGTTGGGACTCGACGAAATGGAGTACACGACTCTTCCCGCGGTGCTCAAAAAACTCGAGAACCGCTTCAAAAAGATTTAAAACGCCGTCAAGCCAAAACAAGAAGACTAAAATAAAACGAAGAGGGAAGGCGACGCGAGGAAGGAATGCGACGCGTTACGGAGTTGGTTTCGTTTGAAAGCAGTCATATTGTGCGGCGGAAAAGGCACGCGCCTTCGGCCGTACACGCTGAATCTCCCGAAGCCCATGCTGCGGCTGGGAAGCAAACCCATTCTAGAATATACTGTAGAGCATTTAGCAAGCGAAGGAATCACGGACCTCGTCTTCACCGTCGGGCACTTGCGCGAACGCATCGAAGAACACTTCGGCGACGGGCGCGCGCACGGCGTGCGAATAAAATACTCGGTCGAAGCAGGCGAGCTCGGCACCGCCGGAAGCGTGAAGAACGCGCGCTCGCTCGTAAAAGACGACGATTTCCTCGTTCTAATGGGCGACCAGCTCACGAGCTTGAACTACCGCAAAGTCTTCGATTTCCACGTCAAGCGCAAGGCGTTGGCGACGGTCGCGCTCAAGCGCATCGCGCAGCCGCTGCAAGTCGGGATAGCGCACTTGGATGCGGCGACGGGGAAAGTCACGCGTTTCGAGGAAAAACCGGTTCTAGAGAATTTAGGCAACGCGGGCGTGTACGCGTTCAACAAAAAGATTTGGGACTACTTGCCCGCGAAAGGCGATTTCGCTTTCGACGTGCTGCCGCGGCTGACGAAGGAAGGCAAGCTGCTCGGCTACGTTTTCGACGATTACTGGATTGACGTCGGCTATATCCACGAGTACGAAGAAATAAACGAAGCAATCAGCCTCATGGATCTCATTCTGCACGCGAAGAAAAGCGGGAAGTAAAACTCGGAGGTGTAGCTTCGTGGCGAAAGTAGTTGAAGCGCGAATAAACCAAGTTCATTCATGGTATTTGCCTGCATCGATGATTTACTCATCGTGTTCAATACTTGTCGGCCTAGTGTTTTTTCTTTTTCCGAGCGCGTCGCTTTTTGTAGCGCTTGCAATGTTTTGGGGCGGAATTTCAATACTTTGGTTTTTGTTCAGCGTAATAATGTTCATTGAATTCGTTGCAAAGAAAATCGAGAAAATCGCGTTGCTCATTCCGGGCTTGTATGTCTTTGACGTGATTTTCTCTTCAGTCGTTGGCTTAATCGCGATAAAGGACGCCAATACCTTGACAGAAGTCGTGCAAGTACAAAAAGACCCGGTAATCACAGTTCTCGGAATGATTTTTCCAGTAATAATACTGATCATCGCCGCAAAGCTGTACTTGAGAAAATAATTTGCCGTTGCGGGAACCGCTCAAAATTTGAGGCTCACGGTTTGCGCAGGAAAACGAGGAAGCCTGTGTGCGTTAACCCGGTATTCTCGGGGCGGCATCCTCGGTCGCGCACGAGCCAATCGCGAACGATTCCTTCGATTACGCGCTCGACGGCGAAACCCGCGCCGTTGCCGCCTGCTTCCTGCGCCGCGAAAACGAATTGCTTGACTTGCTCGACGTGAGGCAAGTAGCCCGCGCACGCGCCGCCTTTGCGCAGCGCCTCGAACGCTTGCGGCAAGAGTTTG
>JAZDKN010000079.1:0-8580 GCA_043803065.1 Microcaldota archaeon | reverse complement strand
CAGCAAGCACATGGTCACGCTCGCGAAAGCGCTTGACAGCCGCGGCGCCGCGTTCGCCGTGCACTTGAAGGAAGGCAAGGAAAGCATTCAGCTGGGAACGGGCGATATCGTTATTCCCGCTATGTTGAGCGTAAGCGCGCTGCGCATCGCGCCAGCAGCCGCCGTATTCGGACTCGTCGGCTCGCTCGTGGGCCTCGTCGTGATAATCGTTTTGCTCGAGAAATTCAAGGGCTACTGGCCCGCGCTGCCGCCGATCGTGTTCGGCACGCTCGCCACCATCGGCGCGTACATTCTGCTGGCGTGAGCTTTAAAAAGGGTTTTGCGCATAAAGTAAGTTCCTTAAACTCCTTTTGCGACAATGGGGAGTAACCCGCTCCGCGCTTGCGCGCGGCGCGCGGTTGAGAACCATTTCAATTACGAACTGGTTTGAAAAACACGATTCAAAGACAGCTGCAAGTGCAGTTGCGGATGCAAGCATCAAAAGTGGTGTTCGAAAATGGATTTGGCTAAATCGATTCGTTTTGCCGTCGACACGGGAAAAGTAGAGCTCGGCTTGAAGCAGACGCTCAAAATCGCTTTGAACGGCGGAGCTAAACTCGTAATAATCGCGAAAAACTGTCCCAGCGACAGCGCGGCGGACGTCAAACGCTTCGCTTCCCTCGGGCAAATCCCGCTCGTTGTTTTTGAGGGAACGAGCATAGAACTCGGTACCGCTTGCGGAAAACCCTTCCCTGTGAGCACACTCAGCGTAATCGAGGAAGGAAACTCCGACGTACTCAAAGCGATAAAGCATTAACGAGATTTCATTAAAGAGGTTTTGAGTTTTACGAGGTTTTGGTTTTGCCTACGATTTCAAACGACGAACTCGCGCTCCTCAACACGCTCGAGCGCTCGACGGGCGCGAAAGCGAACGACGTTTTCGCTACTAACGAGTGCGTCACGTTCATCGTGCAGCAAGGCGATTTAGGCAAAGCGATAGGCAAACAAGGAGCGAACTTGGAGCATTTAAGGCGCGCGTTCGGCAAAAACGTGGACCTCGTCGAAGACGCGGAAACGCTGCGCGCGTTTCTCGCCAACGTTTTCCGCGGAGTCGAGTTTTTGAGCGTGGAAGAAAAAGAGGACGCGGCAAGCGGACGCAAAATAGTTTTCCTGAAAGTGAGCGCGGAACACCGAGGAAAGGCGATAGGCAGGGGCGGAGAAAAAATCAACAGGGCGCGAGCGCTCGTAAAACGCAAGTTCGGTTGCGACGACGTAAAAATTTCTTGAAAAAATTGAAAAAAAACTTGAAAAGGATTCGGGTGGTTTTGGTTATGGCGAAAGGAGAATTTGCTGGACGCATTCTAAAGCAAAGACGCAAGCGAGCGCGCTGGCTCAAGAAAACGTGGAAGCGGAAAGCGCTCGGCTTAAAGGAAAAATACGACCCGCTCGAGGGCGCGCCGCAAGCTAAGGGACTCGTACTCAAGAAAACCGGGAAAGAACAAAAGCAGCCTCACTCGGGAATCATCAAGTGCGTTGCGCCAGACACTCGCGTTTACCTCGCCAGCGGTTGCTTCAAAACCATTGCTGAACTTCAACCCGCGTGGAAAGAAACTGAAGCGTACTGTTTTGACAAGCGTCTTCAGCCGACCAAACTCGCCGACTACGTTCAACTTGAAGAAAACGATGCTCTGTCGCGAGACGCGTACAAAATCAAGACAGACACGGGCCGATGCTTGGTTGCAAGCGGCGACCACCCAATTTATTCAATCAACGGAAAAATCGATTTGCGCGAAATCGTTGTCGGCGATCGCGTCGCAGTAATGCCGGGCGATCCAGTGTCCTTTACGCAGTCAGGCGAAGCCTTAGTGACGGAAGAAGAAGTCAAAAGAGTTGTTCCAAATGGCTCAAGCGCTGAACGCGTCGCGGAAGAATTGAGTAAACGAGGGCTGTTGCCGCTTTCACTCGACAATCCGTCGCTGCCGAAAATACTGCGGTTAATGGGGCACTTGTTCGGCGACGGAACGCTTTACTTCGGCGTAGACAAAAACAAGCACAACCAAGTCCGCGTAATCGCGTGCGGTGAAATAGAAGACTTGAAGGAAATAAGCGCGGACATTCAAAGCCTTGGTTTTCACGTTACGCCCGTCGCGACTGGAACATCGCGAAGCACGGTAATGGTTCGCGGAAAACAACGCGTCATCGAAGGAAGTTATAATACTATCACGTGCGCGTCGATTGCTCTCGCGTGCCTTTTGAAAGCGCTTGGAACGCCAAACGGAGACAGGGCAGCACAGGCGTATTCCGTGCCGCAATGGGTGAAAAAAGGTCCGTTGTGGGTGAAGGAAGAGTTTTTGTCAGCGTTTTTCGGAAGCGAGTTGACGAAACCCCAACTGCAAAAAGGCGGCAAAACTTTTGATTCGCCTTGCCTCCCGCTGAATAAAACCGAAAACGCACTCGAAGGAGGAAAAACTTTTTTGAGCGACCTGACAGGGTGCTTGAAGGAGTTAGGAGTAAGCGTCTCAAGAACCACTTGCGCCGAGTACGGCGTCAGGAAAAACGGAGTCAAAACGTTTCAACTGCGGGCGTACATCGCGTGCAACCGCAATTCTTTAATGAACTTGTTTGGAAGAATAGGTTACCGTTACTCGCGAAAGCGAAGCGTCAAAGCGCGACTTGCCTACCAGTACTTGCTTGAAAGAAAAATCCACTTGACGCGCGCGAGGCAAGCCTTCAATGAATTCAAGAAAATGAGGGCAGCCAGAATGTCGATAAGCAAAATCGCGAAAGCACTCGCCGAGAAAAAACTGCCGATTTCAAAAAGTCGCGTGAACTACTGGGTTTCGCGCGGAGTCAAATTCGAGGAAAAAATAGGGACGACCTCACCTGATTTTCCGACTTTCAGTGCTTGGAGCGCGGAGAAAACCGCGGGCTTGACTGACGGGTTGGCGTGGGAAACAATTACGGAAATAACGCCAACGAAGTGCGGGGACTTGCGGGATATCACCACCGAAAGCGAGGCGCACAATTTTTTTGCAAACGGTTTCTTGACGGGCAACTGCGTCACCGTGCAGCTCATTAAAAACGGCAAGAAAGTCAGCGCCTTTTGTCCTCGCGACAAGGCGATCGAGAAAATAGACGAGCACGACGAAGTCCTCATTGAGGGACTAGGGGGTTCGCAGCGCGGGCAAATGGGTTCCATTCCCGGCGTGCGTTATAAGGTAATTCAAGTCAACGGTATTTCGCTCGAGGAACTGCGTTTGAACAGGAAGGAGAAACCCAAGAGGTAAAAAGCAACAAAAAAACGAAAACGAAAAACAAAATCGCTGGGAAAACGCTGAAAAGGTGCATTTCAAATGGCTGAAGAAATCAAGGAAAGCGCAGAAATCAAGGAAGTCAAGGAGAGCGCGGAAAAAACGGAAACCGGGAAAAACGAGGTTCCCGCAGCTGAAAAGATCGCGGTTGAAGAAAAAGCGAAAGCCCACGATGAGGCAGTCGCCGCTGCTGAAAGCAAAATCAGCGTGCCGAAGCAGAAGCTTTTCGGAAAATACGATTACGACGTCGCAATCCGCGACCGAACGCTCGAACCCTACATTTCGCTCAAACCAGTCGCGTTGCCGCACTCTTTCGCGCGCCACGCGAACAAGAGTTTCGGCAAAGCGCGCGTCAACGTCGTCGAACGCCTCGCGAACAAGATGATGCGCGGCGGAACAGGAGAAAAACTCGGGGGAAAAGTCATTCGAACTCAAGGCAGGCTGCAAGGCAAGAAAAGCCGCGTGCTGCGCATAATCGAGGAATCTATGGACGCTGCGGCTGCGAAGACTAAAAAGAATCCGCTGCAGCTCCTCGTGCAAGCGATTGAGAACACGGCGCCGCGCGAAGACGTCACGCGCATCCGAATGGGCGGCGTATCCTACCAAGTCGCAACCGACGTTAGTCCCTTGCGCAGGTTGGACATGGCGCTGCGCAACATGGCTCTAGCCGCGATTACGAGCGCGTTCAACAAGAAAATCACGGTCGCGCAAGCGCTCGCGCAGGAAATCGAGTTGGCGGCCGCGAACTCGCAGGACAGTTACGCGGTCAAGCGCAAGAACGAGACCGAGCGCATATCTAAGAGCGCGAGATAAAAAAAGATAATAATTGTTCAACTACTCGAAAGAAGCTGTGATGAACGTTTATGGCAACGAAGGAAAGCGTCGCTGCGCGCGTTTCGAAGCTGATGCGCAATCCCAAAAACATTCGCAACATGGGGATAGTCGCGCACGTCGACCACGGAAAAACGACGCTGAGTGACACGCTCGTCGCGCGCGCTGGACTCATATCGCAAGAGCTCGCGGGCGAACAACGCGTGCTCGACTACGACGAGCAAGAGCAGGCGCGCGGAATCACGATTAAAGCGGCGAACATTTCCATCGCGTTCAACCAAGGCGGGCAAGACTACTTGATCAATTTAATAGACACGCCGGGGCACGTGGACTTCGGCGGGCACGTTACTCGCGCCATGCGCGCGGTGGACGGTATAATCCTCGTCGTCGACTGCGTTGAAGGCGTGATGCCCCAGACGGAAACCGTCTTGCGCCAGGCGATGAAAGAGAAAGTAAAGCCCGTGCTGTTCATAAACAAAATAGACCGCCTCATGAACGAACTCAAGCTCGACTTCGACGGAATGCAACAGCGATTCATTAAAATCATTAACGGCGTCAACAAGCTCGTTGAAGACTACGCGCCGCAAGAGCATAAAGAAGATTGGAAGATGAAAGTGGATTCGGGAAACGTCGCGTTCGGCAGCGCGTACAACAAGTGGGCGATAAGCTATCCGATAATGAAATCGAAGGGAATCACGTTTAAGGATATATACGACAAGTGCGTTTCCGGCGACCACGCTTCGCTGCAGGAGACGGCTCCGCTCGGAGACGTCATTCTGGAAATGGTCGTCACGAAGCTGCCGAATCCGTTGGAAGCACAGAAATACCGCATTCCAGTCATTTGGCACGGCGACCTGAATTCGTCAGTCGGAAAGGCGATGATGAACTGCGACCCGAACGGCAAAGCGTGCTTCATGGTTACGGCGATTCAAGTCGATCCGCACGCGGGAGACGTCGCGGTCGGGCGATTGTATTCAGGCGTAATCAAGAAAGGAACCGAACTCTACCTCGCCGCCCAGTACGCGCGCGAAAAAATCCAGGGAGTAGCGGTTTACATGGGAATCGACCGCGTAACCATCGACGAAGTGCCCGCGGGCAACATCGTGGCGCTCGTCGGGCTCAAAGAAGTTTACGCGGGCGAAACCGTGAGCGAAGAAGAAATCGAGCCTTTCGAGAAAATCAAGCACCACTCCGAACCCGTAGTCACGAAAAGCATTGAAGCCAAAAACCCGCGGGACTTGATGCGCCTAGTCGAAGCCTTGCGCAGAATAGCGAAGGAAGACCCGACGGTGCGCGTGACGCTGAATCAGGAAACGGGCGAGCACTTGCTCAGCGGAATGGGTGAATTGCATTTAGAAATCATCGAATACAAGATTCGCAACGAACGCAAAGTCGAAATCGATACTGGTCCACCCATCGTCGTCTACCACGAGACGGTCGTAGGCGAAAGCCCTGAAATCGAAGGCAAATCGCCGAACAAACACAACCGCTTCAAAGTCGTAATCAAGCCGTTGGAGGAAAGCGTGTTGAAAGCTTTTCGCGAAGGCGAAATCGACGAGAAAGCGAAAGGCAAGGATTTGACGGAACGCTTGCTAAAAGCAGGACTCGCCCGCGACGAAGCGAAGAACGTCATGCGCATCTGCGGCGAGAATCTTTTAATCGACATGACGAAAGGCGTGCAGTATCTCCAGGAAATCAAGGAGTCGCTGCTCGAAGGATTCGAGGAAGCGGTGACTGCCGGACCCCTCGCGAAAGAACGCGTCGTAGGAGTCAAAGTCATTCTCACGGACGCGACGATTCACGTTGACCCGGCGCACCGCGGTCCCGCACAAATCATTCCTGCGATTCGCCGCCCGATTTTCGCGGGCATGCTGCTCGGAGGCGCGGTGCTCCTCGAACCAAAGCAAAACTTGTTCGTAACCGCGCCCGCGGATTACATGAGCGCCATAATCGCGCAAATCCAGTCGCGCCGAGGACAAATCGCGGAAGTAAATCAGGAAGGCGAAGCGCTCATTATTAAAGCGAAAGTCCCCGTATCCGAAATGTTCGGTTTCGCCAACGAGATTCGCGGAGCCTCGCAAGGCAGGGCGATTTGGTACTACGAGTACGCGGGTTACGAACGCTTGCCTGCGGGTTTGCAGTCTACTACGATCACGAGCATTCGCAAGCGAAAGGGAGAGCCCGAGACTCCGCCGAGCGCGCGCGACTTTATGGAATAAAGCGAGCTCTAAGCTAGCGTAAGGAACACCAAACGATTGCTACAGCGTCAGCCGCGTTGCTGCGTCAGCCGCGTTGCTGCGTCAGCCGCGTTGCTGCGTCAGCCGTGCTGTTTCCAGGAAATGAGAAACGCGCCGATGAGCGAAACAAACGCCAAAAGCATGAGCAACGGCAGAAAGGGAACGTACGTAGCGAAAGAAGGCGCTGGCGCAAGCGAGGGGCTGACGGCTTGCGCGGGCGAAGGCGAGGCGACGTTTTCGAACAACCCGCCATCGGCCGCGGCGCTGGCTGCACTTAAAACGAAAAACAAGCATACGGCCGCGAAAAACAATCTCGCGCTTTTTTCAAGTTTCAACTCTATTACCCCTTTTTCTCCAACAAGAATCTATGACGCAAACAGTTTTTATTAATGCTGTTTACGCTTTCCGCCGAATTCTGCACTAAAAAATCAAGCGTCGGCGTCAAGCGGCTTCATGCTCGGAAAAAGAATTACTTCCTTTATGCTCGACTGGTCGGTAAAAATCATTGCGAGGCGGTCGACGCCTATCCCGATTCCGCCGAGCGGGGGCATGCCGTGCTCTAACGCTTCAAGAAAATCCTCGTCGTGCATCAAGAAACTCGCTTCGCCGTCACCCGCAGCTCGCTCTTTCGCCTGCTCCTCGAGTTTCGTGCGCTGGTCGAGCGGATCGTTGAGTTCGGAGTAACAGTTGCCGCACTCTTTGCCTGCGATGAACAACTCAAACCTCTCGCGAAGGATGGGTTCGCCTCGTTTTTTCTTCGCGAGCGGGCACATGTAGTCGGGATAATCGAATACGAAAGTGGGCTGCCACAACGCGGGCTGCACGTGCTCTGCGAACAACGCGTCAACAACGTGCTGGCGAGTCTTGATTGCGACATCCAAGCCCAGTTTTTTCGCTGCTGCCGCGGCTTCCGCATCGCTGCGCCACGCGAGGATGTCTACGCCGATTTTTTCTTTTATCGCTTTCGCGAGGTGAACGCGCTTGAAAGGCGGTTTGAAGCTCAACGGTTTTCCACCGTATTTTCCTTCAAGCGAGCCCCAAACGCGCTTCGCTATCGCGCCGAGGAGCTCTTCAGTCTCGCCCGCGATTTCTTCGTAGTCCGCGTAAGCTTGGTAGAACTCGAGTTGAGTGAATTCGGGGTTGTGCATCGAATCCACGCCCTCGTTGCGGAAATCCTTCCCGATTTCGTAGACGCGCTCGAACCCGCCGACGATTAAGCGTTTCAAGTAAAGTTCGTCGGCGACGCGCAGGAAAAGCTTTTTCTTGAAGAAATTGTGAACGGTCGTAAACGGTTTCGCCGCGGCGCCGCCATAAACAGGCTGCAGAATCGGGGTTTCGACTTCTACGAAGCCTCGCTCGTCTAGGAAGCGCCTGATTTCGGAAACGATTTTCGCTCGCGCGCGAAAGATTTCCCGAACTTCCGGATTAACCATCAAATCCAAATAGCGCTTGCGGTATCGCAGCTCCGTCTCCTGCAATCCGTGGAATTTCTCGGGCGGAACGCGCAATGATTTCGCTAAAAGTTGGACTGAAGCGAGTTCAACGCTTTTCTCGCCTTTCTTGGTTTTCGTGACAACGCCTTCGCCGCCGATGAAGTCGCCAGCGTCGAGGCGCATGAACAGCGCGAAGCTCTTGGCGTCCGTTTTGTCGGTTCGCGCGACGACTTGTATTTTTCCCGAGTCGTCCTGCAAGTGCGCGAAAGCGAGCTTGCCGAAAGAACGGATTTGCGTGAGCCTGCCCGCGACGCGCACTCGCTTGCCTTCAAGTTTGTCGTAATTCGCGGCTATCTCGTCCGCGTAATGCGTGCGTTTGAACGAGTATGCGTAAGGCTCGACTCCGTCGCGCTTGAGTTCGTCTAGCTTCTTTTTGCGTTCGGAATCCATGAAGTAATTCACGCACCAACGGAATTTAATCCTGATTATTCGATTGTTCGAGCGTAAACGGCGTCAAGGTTGTATCCACTCGATTTCGTAATACTCGTATTTCGAGCCCGGCAATTCGATTCGTTTGACGCGGTAGTAAGTAATGCTTGTCTCGCGATCGCAAATCGCGAGCACGAGATCTAGTCCGAGTTGTTTAGCTTGCTCGATTGCCCGCGCGAGTTCCGCGCCTCCGAGTTCTTCCTCCTCGCTGAGCGCAAGCATCACGAACTTGGGTTTCCCGTTCCTCGGATTTTCGGGAACGCTGCCCGCGCTCTCGCGGTGGTAGAGCAGGAAATCTAG
>JAZDKN010000078.1:0-2810 GCA_043803065.1 Microcaldota archaeon | reverse complement strand
GAAGCGGTTAGTCCCGCGTTGCCTCCGATTGACGAAGCGATTACTCCTGCCGCGAAGGAGCCGACTGCGGAACCGACGGTCGTAAGCGTGACGTAAACGCCTTGCAGTCCGCCGATTCGTTTCGCGCCCCCGATTCTCGAGAAAGAGTAGAGCGCGTAAACTATTACTATCGCGTCCCCGAGCTCGTGAATCGCCCTGAACGCGACCGCAACCCAGAAATTCGTGGTGAACCCGAACGCCGCGAAGCCGAACGCCGACAACGCGAGTCCAGCCACGAAAATCGACTTCCGCCTACCCGGCGTGTCGAGACGCTTGCCCGAAAAGTAATTGAAGACGCCGTAAGCGAAAATCGTCAGCGCGAAAAGCCTTCCAACGCCTGAATCGTCGAGCCCGAGCGCGTTGCGCGAGTAAACGCTCATCGTCGCGTTCTCGACGCCGAAATGAAAAGAGACGAAGAGCATCACCGCGAGCAGAAGCGCGATTTCCTTGGACGTGAAAGAACTCCAATACGTTCGTTCAGCGACCGCGCCGCGGAAATCGCGCGCGACAACCAAGCAAACAACAAAAACGAGCGCCATGCAAGCGGCGCACAAGGCGAAGCCCGTGGCGTAGCCCGCGAAAGAGAAAATCGTTCCCGCAAGCAAGAGCGAGACGCCGATGGCGGACGCTTTCGAGAACTCGAGTATTCCCACGTGGCGGCCTCGGCACGAAGGCGAAACGCGCTTGTACGCAAGGCTCGTCGTCGAGACTTCCGCAACGCTCGTCGCGAAACCCAACGCTATCACGAGCGCGAGCAACGCCTCGAAAGACAACCGCCATTCGACGGAAAGCGAGAGCGCGGCGAAGCCGACGGCGGCGAGCGCAGTCGAAGCCAACGCCACGCGCTTAGGCGACTTTAAGTCGGTCAGCACGCCGAACGAGCCGTTCGTGAGAATTCGCGGCAAAACGAGTGCAGTCGCGACAACGCCCGCTTGCACGAGCGAGAATCCTTGCGATAACGCGTACAACGGAAAGAAAATCCACATCCAGCCCCCGAAAACCCAGTACGCGAAGCGCACGAACGCAGCAGCGGCGAAATCGCTTTCCCTTATTCGCCGAGGCAGACGCGAGGCCGAGCGCAAGGCGCGCAGGTCGCGCAAGGCGCGCGCTTGAGTCGAAACGAAATCGGTTATGGTTTCAAGCATTCAGCCACCGTTTCGAAAAGCAAAAGCGAAATGAAAAGCGAAAAAAGCGCGTCAGCGCTTCAGCATGCCAGCGCGTCAGAAAGTTTCGCGTCGGAAAGGTTTCAAAGATTTCAGTACAAGTAGCCCCACATTTGCAGTTTGTCGCTGTCGTGGTACCACCGCGTTCCGATATCAGTGCGGTAAAACATGTTGGGAATCATAACGTTCTTGACTCGAGCGTAAACTTGCTTGCGCGCCTCATCCATCGTGCCGCCGCTGCCCGTTACGACTAACGCGTAACCGACGTTTCCCGCCACGCGCCAATCGCCTTCGACGAGCTTGACGTCGCCCAAATGCACTCCTTCGAGCGAGTCTTTTTTGAAGAGGATGACCGCGTCTTCTGAATACTTTTTAAACGTGCCTTGGTCGTCGAACGGAAAAGGCGGGACGGCGATGACGACGCAAACTTGAAAGCCTTTCTTAGTTTTCAGTTCCGGCGTTTCGCCGCGGCCGAGCCTGTAAAAGAATTCGCCCCACGGAGTCGTCACTCCCTCGGCGAAGAGGCTCAGCGTGGGGTAGCCGAAGCGGCTCGTGAATTCGAGCGGGTAAATTCCGCGAGCGTTAGCGATGCAGTTTATGTCGATATAACCCGCGTAACCGCTTGCGGCGAGTTTGTCCCTCATTTTCGCGAGCGTTTCCTTGAACAGCGTGTTCTGCGCGGACCAGAAGCACGAAGTGTTTCCGCACCAAAGAGGTTTTTCATCGTATTTTACGTAAAGAATATGGTTCGGCACTTCAACGCAGTATACTGCGCCGTCGTAGTCGATTATTTGCGTGTCGCGCTTGTCAATCCAACTGACTGTTTTTTCAATTCGTTCCATCACTTCGTAAGACGGATTAATTTCTTTGAACTTCCTATCGCCTATTCCGCCGCTTTTACGCGTTCTTTCTTTTATTACGCCAACGCGCCCGATTTTCATCAGTATTTCCTGAACGTTTTCAGCAAGCTTCTTCGAAGAAGTGTAATAAATTCTAGTTTGCCGCGTTTGGTTTCCGTCGCCCAAAAACATGTGCGCGTAAAGAAGCTGAAGTTGCTCTCGGCTGAGTGAAAGGTATTCTTCCGGAATGAATTTGGTCGTTGCTTCGCCTAAGGGACGCAGGTAACTCCATAGGGACTTGTCGTAGCACACGAAAGAATTTTTTTGTTCTGTGAATTTGAAAGGAAGTTTCAACAAGATTTCGCGTATTTCCTTTTTTACACGCGGCTTGCATTGACAGAGGCCTACGGCGTAGCCTCGCTTGACAGTATAGCCTTCGGCAAGCCACAATCCGAAGAATTTAAGCCAATCATCCATTTTGATTGCAACGTCGTTTGCTTTTCTTCCAACAACGTTCCTGCCCGCGCGGTGGTACTTGACTACGCCAGGCAAAACGAAAAACTCGTTTCTTGCGCCGACATAATTAGAACTCCTAAAAACAACGAATTGATTAGGCAGATTTTTGGCTGCCACGAACTCTATTTTTCTTTCTCCTTTCCTGAAACGGTTCGATTCAATTCCAACCATTTTGTGGTCAAGCGTAACGCACAAGTTCAGCGTTCGATTCTTTATTTCAATTAGTTTCTTGTGGTGGGTGTATTTGACGATG
>JAZDKN010000077.1:0-3459 GCA_043803065.1 Microcaldota archaeon | reverse complement strand
TAATTTTAATATGCCTGCCCAAGTCAATGGGCGTGCCGATGACGACGGCTTCGATGTCCTTGCCTGCGTTGGCGATTGTTTCCTCGAGTTCCTTCATTTGCTTTACGCCGTAACCCATCGCAGGCAGAATTCTGTCGAGGTGAGCGTATTTCGCGTAAGTAGCCTTTATGCTGCCGACTGCGTAAGGACGAGCGTCGACGACTACTGCGCCGGCGTTGCGCGCCGCGACGATTCCCGCTCCGTACTTCATTCCTCCGTGCGTGAGCGTCGGACCGTCTTCCACGACGATGACTCGCTTGCCTTTGAGTTCTTTTTCTTTCTCCACTGTCACGCGGCTTTCTACTTTCAGGATTCTCGCGGCCGGGTTGATGCGTTTCACGTTTTCCTCGACTGTTTTCACGTCCTCCGGCTTCGCGGAGTCCACCTTGTTTATCACCACGACGTCCGCCATGCGCACGTTTACTTCGCCGGGGTAATAACCGACTTCGTCTCCCGGCCTGTGCGGGTCTGCGATGGTGATGAGAAAATCCGGTTTGTAGAAGCTCGTGTCGTTGTTTCCGCCGTCCCAGAGAACCACGTCGGCCTCCTTCTCCGCCTCGCGCAAAATCGCGCCGTAATCAACGCCTGAATAAATCACGAGTCCTTTTTCGACGTAAGGTTCGTACTCCTCCATTTCTTCGATCGTGCACTCGTGCTTGTCGAGATCCTCGTACGTTGCGAATCTCTGAACAGCCTGCTTCGCCAAATCGCCGTACGGCATGGGGTGGCGAATTGCCACGCAACGCTTTCCAGCTGCGTTGATCAAGCTTGAAATGTATTTGCTCGTCTGGCTTTTTCCGCTTCCGGTGCGAACGGCGCAGACAGCGAGCAAAGGCTTTCTGCTTTTAATCTGCGTTTCGTTCGGCCCCATAAGCCAGAAGTCGGCGCCGCTCGCGTTCACGCGCGCGGAAATGTTGCCGACCGCTTTGTAAGGCAAGTCGCTGTACGAAAGCACGCCGACGTCGATTTTTTGTTCCTTGATGATTTTTTCGAGTTCCTTCTCCTCGTAAATAGGTATTCCGTTGGGATAACATTCGCCCGCAAGCACGGGCGGATACTTGCGCCCGGCGATGCCCGGAATCTGTTCCGCAGTAAAGCAAACGACTTCGTACGCGTCGTTTTCGCGGAAGAACGTGTTGAAGTTGTGGAAGTCGCGTCCGGCAGCCCCGATTATGACTACGCGTCGCTTCGATTTCTTTTCCATTAGCCCCACCTGCCCGTATTTTGTCGGAATTAACCTAAAAAGGTTCGCATAATTAGGATTCCTTTACCCCCGCAGGTTTTAAAAAGCATTCGAGCGCAATACTTCACCGTTCGTTGCCTTTCTTTGCAGTTCGCTTTGATTGGTTTCGATTGTGGAGAAGAGTGGAGCCGGGGTTTAACTAAATGTCTTACGCAAGGCCGTCTTGGGACGAGTACTTCATGAAAATAGCCGAGGAAGTCGCTACTCGCGCGACTTGCCCGCGAAAACGCCTCGGCGCAGTCATCGTTAAAGAAAAGCGAATCATCGCGACCGGTTACAACGGTTCGCCGCCCGGAATCGAGCACTGCGACGAAGCGGGATGCAAGCTCGCGCCAACGCTTTACGTCATCGACGGAAAACACAAAGTCGTCGACCACTGCGTTCGCACGCTTCACGCCGAGCAAAACGCGATAATCCAGTGCGCGAAGCACGGGGCGAGCGCGCAAGGAGCGACGATTTACATCACGATTAATCCGTGTTACGCTTGCGCGAAAATGATTGCGGCGGCGGGGATAAAGCGCATGGTTTACAACGCCGAGTATTTCCACGACGATTCGCTCGACCGCGAAGCGCTCGACTTGCTGCGGCAGGCGGGTGTGAGCGTCGAAGCTTTCGGCGCGCCGCCCAAAAAATAAGTGAACACTGCAAAACGAATGCTACAAAATAAATTCTGTAAAACAAACGCTGCAAAAAAGGTGGTTTAATGAAAATCGTTGTCAACGACGTAAAGACTGGGCACTCGTTCCAAAAGGAAGTCGAGAAGAATCGCGAAAGCCTGTTGCTCGGAAAAAAAATCGGCACGGAACTCGAAGGCGGAATAGTCGGACTAGAAGGATACAAACTCGTCATAGCAGGCGGCAGCGACAAGGACGGGACGCCGATGCGCTCGGACATTGCAGGCCAAAAAAAGACGAGCGCCGTCATCGGGCGCGGTTGCGGGGCGCGAGGATTGGCGAAAGGCGCGCGCCTCAAGAAGCGCGTTTGCGGGAATACCGTAAGCGCGAACATAGTTCAAATCAACGCGCGGATAAAGGAGTACGGTTCGAAGCCCCTCAGCGAGCTCGGTTTCGTCGCTAAAGCTAAGGAGAAGAAGGAAGGAAAAGACGGCGCGGCGGGCGACGGAGCCGCGGGCGCTGGCGCTAAGAAGGAAAAGAAAAAATAAGAAAAGCGTAAGCCGTTCTTCAGTTTTTTCGTCTTTCGTCTCTCAGCTTTTCAGCTTATTCTTTTACGGTTATGGTGCCGAATTTTCCGAGCGTGAGCTGCGGCTTGTCCTGCCACGTGTTCACGTAACCGTTGCTGATCGCAACCGTGCAGCCTTCGCTGATTTTGTCGATGTTCTCGTTCCACAACACGAGCGTGATTGTGCCGCTGTCGTCGCGCAGCGTGGCGTTCGCGACCTTCAGCGTTCGCCCGTTCTTGTTTATTTCGCGCGGCGCCTCGACGCCAACGACTTCCGCTTCGATGTCTACTTTCCCGGTTCCCGGCGCTAATTCGCTGATTTTCATTTTCTTGTTCCACCTTTGCCTTCTTGCTTTAAAGGCTTCAAAACGAAAAACGACGAACTCGCCGAACTCGAAATCGGAAAAAAGAAAAAACAACGCAAAACCAATCGAAACGAGTTGTTTTTATTTCGCTGAAGCGTTTGTAATTAAAACTAGTTCGAGTTAAAAAGCGTTTCCGTGCCGCGCTTCCGATGAGCGCAGGCGTTCGAAAGCGTTCGAAAAGCGTTCTAACGCGTTCTAAATCAAGGGAGGGATTCAAAATGACTGTTTCGATGAAAGATTTGCTGCGCCAATTGAGCGAACTGCAGGCGCCTACGGGCGACGAAGGCGAAGTAGCGTCGTTCATGGAAAAACACCTTCAAGCCGCAGGATTCGCCGTAAAACGCGACATGCTCGGCAACGTCATCGCGCGCAAGGGAAGCGGCGAAAAAAAAGTAATGATTACGGCGCACATGGATGAGATTTGCATGGTTGTTACGAGCATCACGAAAGACGGTTTCATCAAGTTCGCTAAAATCGGGGGGATTTACGACGGGATTCTCGGCGGAGTGCGCGTTACGCTGCACGCGAAACAAAAGATTCTCGGCATTATCGGCATGAAGCCGCCGCACTTGATGAAGGAAGAGGAAGTGAAGCGCCTGCAAGAATATGATGCGTTGTTCGTTGACATCGGAG
>JAZDKN010000076.1:0-3108 GCA_043803065.1 Microcaldota archaeon | reverse complement strand
TTTTGAGTCCGGAATCGAGAACGTAGAGATTGTTCGAAGTCGTCGAGCCAGAGCGCGAAAGTTGGCCCGCGGTAGTCGCGATGCGGAAATAACCTTCGCTCTCGTCCATCGAAAACTGGTTGAGCGCGTGCCCGGGCACTTCCCCGCTCGCGGCGAAAACGAATCCGCCGTCGCTCGTCAAAGCGATTTTGTTTATCACCGTTTTCTCGGCGTTCAAAGCGTAGCTGCGGCTGAGCGCTTCGATTTTCTGATAAAAGCGTTGCGCGAGCTCGTCGCGCTGCGCGTCACTCGAGTAATTAATCGACTCGTAAACCGTGCGGCTCGCGATTCCGGCTTTGATGCGCTCTTTAGCCCAAGCGGGAAAATCGGCTGCGTCGACAGCCGCGATTTTTTCCTTTACGTCGCTCGGGAACATCGTCCAGTAAACGTCGCGGTAAGCCTCCCATTGCGGCGAGTAGTAATCGTAGCGCGTGTTCGTGAGGTAGAAAGCGTTTTTCGAAGCGTAAATGTTTTGCGAGTAGCCCGCCATAATGACTTTGCGCGACTCTTGTTTTTCAAGCGAATTCAAGTCGAAACCCAGAAAGATTTGGAAATTATAGTAATCGCTCGGCCAGTCGAAATACTTGATTTCGGTTGGCGCGATTTCGCGTGCGACTCCGTCGACGGCGTAAAGCGGCACGGGATAGTCGGGGTAAACGTTTTCGTTGAACACGCCGTAAACGCGTCCGTCTATCATTCGCGATTGAACGTAATTGCCTTTGACTTCGAAACTCTTAAGCTTCTTCGGGTTCGCCTTGTCGCTTACATCGTAAACTTCAACGAACGCGACGCGGTCATAGTAGTACGGCGGGTAACGCCCAGGCAAAATTCCGATGTCGGAAGCGATTTTTTCTAATGGAGCTGCGGTCGCAACAGGGAAATCAGGAATGTCGATTAACGGGAATTCGCGCGAGTCGCGGCTGCCGAAAGCGACGAGTTTATCGCCGTAAACGAATATTTCGCTGACCGCGCCGTCCACTCGAATCGTCGAAACGATTTTGGCTTCGCTCGGCGGAAACGCTTGCATCACAACGATTTTTCCTTTCTCGCTCTGCGTTGAAACGCATTCAGCCCACGGACCGCAATCCGCGTACGAGTAATCCGTTGCGCCTACGGCGTAAATGTATTTACCGTCGTTTTTGACTACGTCCGCTTCGTCAACTCCCTCGACTTGCACATTCGTCGTAGAATAATCAGCTGCCGAACCGCCCGCGCTCGCGTCCGTAGTTAAAGCTTTGGCGTTAGGCGCCATCATAGGCATGGCTTCGCCGTAGTATCTACCGCCGTAACCGCTGGAACTCGCGGAAGCGAACAAAGCGATTTCCTTCCACGATTTGAACGACTTCAAGTTTTTAGATTCCGTCACGAGCGCGCCGCTAGGCTGCGGTGTGACGCTGGAAAAAGGGTTCGGCGAAGCGAGCGTGGGCGGGCCTCGCTCGACGCAACCCATTATCGACAAGCACAAGAACACTAGAAGCAAAGCTGGAACAAAACCAGGCACGACGAACCCTTTCCTCATCTCAAACCACCCAAAAACCTTTTCAATTTTTTAAGCGTCGAATTACTCCGCAATCGCTGGTTACCGTTAGGCTGCTCGTGCTTTAAAAACGCGGCGGGATTTTCAGGCAAACGCCTGAACAACGGACGCACGGACTGATTCCACGAGTTCAGCCTCCGACAGATTCCAGCCAACCGTTAACTTTAAATAACAGTTGTTAACTAAAAATTACATATGTTAATTGGAGTTAACGAGTTCAAGGTTCTCGGGCTTTTTTTCAGGTTTCCCGAGAATAAATTTCACGTGCGGGAAATCGCTAGGCTCGCCGAGTTGTCGGCTCCCGGCGTCCTGAAAATACTCGAAGGACTGCGCAAGAAAAACTTGGTTGAAACGAGGAAGACGCGAGTGATGACGGAGGTTTCGGCGAAGCGCAGCGAGGAATTCGTGCGGTTGAAACGGTTTTACAATCTTCTCTCCTTGCACGAAAGCGGGTTCGTCCGCTTTTTGAGGGACGCGTACGACGAGCCTGAAGCGGTAATCGTTTTCGGGAGTTTCGCGCGCGGCGAAGACTTGTCCAACAGTGATGTCGACGTCGCCGTCGTCACGAAGCTTGAGAAAAAGCTTGACTTGAAAAAGTTCGAGTCGCGCTTGAACCGCAAAATCGTTGTGCACGAAGTTATTTTAAGCAAGTGCCGCAAAGAATTCTTGAACACGTTGTGCAACGGCGCCGTCTTGTCCGGCTACTTGAGGTTGTTCGAGTGATAGAAGAATTCGACTACTACTTGCGGGAGAACCTCGCTAGAAAGGAAGCGCCCGACGCGGGCATGGCGAAAGCGTTGATGACTCGCGCGTTGGAGCGCTTGGCTTACGCCAAGCAGCAATGCGTGGAAAAATCCAACGCGTCATTCGTTTTCGAGGACGCTTACGAAGCCGTGCGCGAGGCAAGCCAAGCGCTGATGGCGCTGAAGGGTTTCAAGCCCTACTCGCACGAGGCAGTCGTCGCTTTCCTCAAAAAATTTTATTCCGTTCCCGATTATGCGCTGGCGTCTTTCGACCGCTTTCGGAAACTCCGGAACAAGTGCGTTTACGGCGCGGAAGACGTGACGCCGCAAACGTGCTTGGAGGCGTTGGCGTTCGCAGCGAGTTTTATTCCAGAATTGAAGAAAAACTTGGAGCGAGACTTATAGGCAGCGCGCGAAAAACCGTTAGGAAAAACCAGCAGGTGATAGGATTTTGTTTAACGATTACAGGAAGCTCAAGCGAGGACCGCAAGTGATTCTGCCTAAAGACGCGGGGCTAATCGCCGCGTTCACGGGAGTCGGCGCGGGCGACCGTTGCGTGGACATCGGCGCGGGCAGCGGTTGGCTAGCGGTTTTTCTAGGCAACATAGTCGGAGAAAAAGGACGCGTTTACAGTTACGAGTCGCGCGAGGATTTTGCTGGTCTCGCGGAACGCAACGTCAAGAAAGCGGGACTCGAAAGCGTAATCGAAATAGTTCGAAAGGACGCCGGCAGCGGAATCGAGCAGAAAGACGTTGACCTAGTAACGCTTGACTGCGCCGACAGCGACAA
>JAZDKN010000075.1:0-2215 GCA_043803065.1 Microcaldota archaeon | reverse complement strand
GCCTCGACGCAATTAATTACTTACTGAAAACTGAAAACGGAAAAACCCGAAAAACCAAGGGCGGTTAAACTTGAATTTGTTCGTCATCGCTTTGCTCGCGCTCGCAGCGTTCTACTTCCTAATGAGCGACATGCTCTCGCTCGCCGTAGTCTGCGTCGCTGGACTCGTCATCGTTCTCTACTACTATTCCAGCGGAGACAACCGCGCTTTGCAAGCGCACGGCGCGCACGCGGGCGCGCACGGCAGCGCGCAAAGCGAGGGCCCGATGGTAGTGCAGCTCGGGCACAAGCGCAAGCCGCACCCCGAGCTTTACCGCGTGCGAATATACCCGAGTTGGGAGAACCGCAGCGCGTGGGAAGAGTTAGGCAAACAGTATTTGGGGCCACTAATGAACACGTTAGGGAGCACCGCTTACCGCGTGGCCAGCGGCAAGCACGCTGAAAAAGGCTTGGATATGCAACCCGACGAAACGTTTCGCGGAAGATAAGAAAAAAGGGAAGGAAAAAGGAAGAGAATAAAATTAAGAGAAGAAAAGGTAAGGAAAAATGAATTTGCTGCTCGTGTTGCTGCTCGCCGCCCTGGCGTTCTTCTTCGTGAACGAAGGCTTGATTTTCCTAGCGTTCATCACGCTCGTGCTCCTCGTGCTCGCAGCGCTCGGCAGTTCCTCTTCGCGCCGCGAGCCGTCGCAGGCTTTCGCAGGCGAAGGCGGGGGTCCCGACGTGATTCTCGAGCAGGAAGAACCCGACATTCCTTCAAACATAGACATCAAGGTAAAACCGAATTGGGAGGCTAACACGCTTTTCGAAGACATGTTTGCGGCGGACGGCGAAATGATCGACGTTCTAGGCAGAAGCATCGCGCGCTTCGCCACCGGCGGCAAGTACGGCAAGCCGCGCGGAGGCGGCGCCGAGGAAGAGCCAGAGTTCGTCGGTTGAGCCGCGCAGACGCGCAACCGTGCAACCGTGCAACCGTGCGGGCGGGTTGTGCTTTTCGTTTGTCGTTTTTAGCGTTTTCGCGTTTTTCGTTGAGGCGAGTTTGAAGCGAGTTGAGAGGCGACGGTGCAGTGAAACTCAAGATTGTTTACGCGCTCATAATCGTAATTGCTGCCGCGGCGTTCGTGCTGCAGGCGGAGTGGCTGTTTTACGTGGCGTTCGCCGCCTTGCTTTTGACTGCGCTCGCAGGCTCGCGTTCAGCCGCGAAGCGGCCGCTGCCTGCCGGAATGACTGCGCCGCACCAAATCCAGGCTCACGGCATGCGTCAAATACAGCAGGCGCCGTCGTTGCCGAAAAAGAAGAAAAAGATCCGCAGGCCCATAATAATCGTGCAGCCGCCGGCTCACGCCGAGGGTTTGACGCACGGAATACTCGAAGAAAGCGTCAAGCGTTCTCTACCGCACTTCATGACTCCCCAGGAAAAACACAGGCAGGCGCAGGAACGAGCTGAGAAAGCCGAGCTCATTAGCCTGCTGCGCGAGCAAAGAGCTGAACTCAAGGACTTGCGCAAGGAACTCGAACACGTGCCCGGTTATCGCCGGCGCAGCCGCGACGAAGACGAAGACTGAACCGCGAACCGCAAGCCACGCTTTCCAGCCGACTGCCTCTTTCGCGTTTCGTCGAACCAGTACTGATTGCCGGCGGCGTTATGCCGCGCAAAAAGGATTATTTAACCAGCCAACCATTTTATTAGCATGGCGAGCCGCGAGCTTTGGGGGGTTTACATTCAAAGACGGCGTAAGAGTTTTCCTCACTGCTATGATGACCTCCGGCATAGGTTGGTAGCGTATAATTTGCGTGTTGGAAAATTCGGCAAACTACCCCCAGTTTCGAAAAATAAAAATTTGTTTTTCGTGACCAACAAAACCATTAGTAAAAAGCTAGATGAAATAAATCGCGAAAAAGCGATAGATGGTGTGCGTCTTGGTCACGTATGGTATCTTTTTGATAAACCCGGACGGCAAATTTCCACGTTTGAGTACTTTCCATTGTTGCCAAACGTCAATGAGGCGCCGCGTTTGAGTCAACTAGAAAAAACAGGCTTAGCCTCATTAGTAGAATTAAGCATGTTGCGCGACTTGGCTAAAAAATTTAAGGGATATACCTACGTTTCTGAATTTGATTCCGCACGGTCTGCGAGGCGAGGTCAACTGGAAAAACAAGGACGGCAGTATACGACTACGCTTGAAGATGCAGTACGCCTCGTGAGAGAATATGTGGTC
>JAZDKN010000074.1:0-2440 GCA_043803065.1 Microcaldota archaeon | reverse complement strand
ACGACCCGCAGACGATTCGCGACGGCGAAAGCAGCACAGTCAAAATGAATTACTACGGCATCGTTTCTTACAGCTACAATTACGGCGAATATTATTCGACGGGCCTCGTCGACTCGCAGACGCTGCTTGTGAACATCGTCGCGACGCAAAGCGCGCAACAGCAAACCGGCGGGCCGCTCGTAACGCAGCGATTGGAAATAGATGCTAAAGACGTCAAAGCGTCTCCTGGAACGCGCACGAGCGCGCCAGTCACGATTCGAAACAAGAATTACTACGATATTCCGTCGCTCATCGTTTACGCCGACTCGCTCCCGAACGGTGTGACGGCAACGGCGCTCACGCCATTCAGCTTGCCTGCAGGCGAAGAGAAGACGGTCGTACTCAAATTCGACGTCGACGGCGCGGTTGCTGGCGGGGATTACGAAATCGCGCTGCACGCTGAAAGCGCGATCGCGCAAGCGCCCGTCAAGCGCGTGCGATTGAGCGTAAGCGGCGCCGCAGGCGAAGCTTCTGCAACCGTCAGCGAACCGCAGACTGCCATTCAGCGCGGAGAAAACCGTTTCGAAATAACTCTGAATTTCACAGTCAAAAACGATGCGCTTGAAGCGAAGATGCTGAGCCCCGAAATCGAAGGATTGCCGAAAAACTGGAGTTACGGAATGCATCCGCCGATGGCGTCGGTTGCCGCGAACGAGACGAAGCAGTTCACTGCAACGATTTTCGTTCCCCTCGCAGCGTTCGACGAATACAAGGAATACCCTGCTACGCTCGCGATTGCAGACGGCGCGGGCAAGACGAAGCGCGTTCCGCTCGTCATCAACAAGGGCGGCGCCAGCATTCTCGGCGGCTTCTTTACTGCGCTCGGCGGGGATTACGGGTTGTTCGTTTTGCTTATAGTGCTCGTCGCAGTCGGCGCGGCAATGCTTTACACTGCCGAGCTCAACGCGCGCAAAACCGGGAAAACGAAAACTCAAGCAAAAACCAAAACAAACGGGAACGGTGAAAACGAGTGAAAACGCGCCGTGAATTGACTGGCTCGAGAAGCGCAATGCTTTTGGTAGCGGCAGCGGCGATTGCGTTTGCGGTTCTAGCGGTTTCAGTAAACGCGGCGACTTTCAATTGGGTCGGCGGTAGCGGCGACGTAAATGCGTGCGCTTGCGAAGCGCAGCGCTTGACGGCGCAAATAAGAAACGACGCCGCCACCGAGCAGCATTACGCGCTCGAAGCGGATTTCGGAGACGCTGCGGCAACAGGTAAAATCTCGTTTTTCGTGACGCCTTCAATCGACGTTTACGCGAATTCGAAAAAAACGATTACGCTAGTTGCCGCGCCAGCTTGCGACGCGCCGTTGAACGCTTACCCGTTCACGCTCAAAGCTTTCGGCAGCAGCGGGCAACTGCTTTCCCTCGACGGCGCCATAACCGCCACCGAATGCCGCTCGCTCAAAATCAACGCGCCAACTGAAATTCCGACTTGCAGCGGCGAAACCGTCAACGCGGACGTGCGAGTTGTCAACGACGGAGACGCGCGCGCAAACGGCGCAATCATTACTGATCTCGCGCCAGGCGTTTACACGCTTTCTGAAACGAGTTTCGACCTCGCGCCAGACGGCGATAAGACGGTGACGCTGCGAATAACTATTCCGTCGCGCACACCGCCCGGTCCGATTCCATTCAAAATCAACGCCGTCGCGACAGGCGTTTACGCTGAAGCGTTCTCGCAAATAACCGTTCTCGATTGCTCGGGCTTGCGCGTGCTAATGCCCGGCGTCATTCAAGCCGAGCCCGCAACAAGCCAAACGCGAAACGTAGCGTTGCGCAACGATGCGGCGGGTTCCGACGTTTTCTCGCTCTCGCTCGCGCAATGCCCTTCGTGGGTCGCACTCGAAACGCGCAGCGTCTCGCTTGAAGCAAGCGCCGCGGGCACCGCAGCCATCACGATTACTCCTCCGAACGACGCGGCTGGAAAAGAATTCAATTGCACGCTCACCGCTAAATCGCAGAAGCGAGGCAACTCGTTCGAAGCAACGAGCGTGATACGCATCTCGCTGCCGAGCGAAGGCGCGATAAGCCTGCCCGCAAACGCGGAATACTGCGAAACTGACGCGCCAATCAACATCTCGTTTTCAGTTCGCAACAACGGTGACAACCAAGGCACATTTGAAATAACGGCTAGCGGCGCGCCTGGAACGCTGAGCTCGAGTCTCGCGTCAATCGCTCCAGGCGAAGCGAAGAACTTCGTTTTCTCTCTCGACGCGCACGTTGCCGCGCAGTACTCGCTCACGATAACGGCTAAAAGCGCTTTCGGCACCGCCTCGAAAAAAATGAGCGTGCGAATCGTCAAGTGCAACGCGTTCGACGCTGCGCTCGAACCGAGCAACGCTTCTTTTTGCGCAAACGAAACGAAAAACTTCACGCTTACGATTAAGAACAACGGCCGC
>JAZDKN010000073.1:0-2055 GCA_043803065.1 Microcaldota archaeon | reverse complement strand
TTCAAAACTCGTTTTCTTCAACGTTTTAATACGCCACCGCGCGCCTTCGCTCAAGCGAAGCGCGTCCATTATTTCGCGGCTTTTTTTCGCGTAATCGGCTTGGTTTTTCAAGCGGGCTTCCTCGACTGCGACGCCGGTTTCTGCTAGGTGTCGCGCTCGCTCGATCACGTCGCTCGGCGTCAGCGGAGCGCCCTCGAAATAAAACATTCCGACGTATGCGAACCGCGCGGCGTGCGCCGCGGCCGCGCGTTTTATTTCCTCGTTCGGCGCGCCTGCAGCGATTTTCTTTGTTATTTCCAGCAGCGCTTTTTTTTCGTTGTTGGTGTCGGAAAATTCGTCGGGCGACAAGAGCGTCTTCAAAAACTCGTTTTGTTTTTCCACGTTTTTTTCCTTGCCAGCGATTTCCGCGAACAACGGGTCGACGTAGAAATTGTTGAGAAAGTTGTAATCGTAATCGTAGGCGATTGTTTTCGCGCCGGCCTGCATGAATGATTCCAACCAATTCGCCAGTTCTTCGTTCGACGCGCCGCCGGAGGCGTGTTTTTTCGCGTTTTGCGCTGCGGTGAACTCGCGGGAAATTTTTTCCGCCGTCGCCTTGAATTCCTTAATCGCTTCCTCGAAATCGCACATCAACTCGAAAAGCCATCCCGGCTTTCGTTCCTCCTTTTCGCGCAACGCGTTCTGCCACGCTTCGTAATCTTTTTCTTCAAACCACCGCGAGCAGTCGAACTGCCGATAGCGCTTCGGCTGAAACGCGAATTCGTGAACGACTGGCACGAGCGGCAGGACGCGCGCCAGCTCGCTTATCAGCAGCACTGGCAAATTCTTGCCTTTGCGCGTTACTTCCTTCCAAACAGGCTTGTTAGCTCCCTTGCTTTCATTCATTCTTTTCATTCACGGAATTGTTATCCAAAAACACTTTTTTAAACACAGTCTACGAAATAAAACCTTGTTAAAACCAGTTTTCCGCGAATTCCGCGAATTCTTAACGAGGTGGGCGCAGTGGATTCCAAGACTCGAGCTCAGAAAAAAAAGGAATTACTCCGAGAAGAAATCAAGCACGTCGACGTAAAATCGTTCGACGCTACGCCGATAATCGACGCGATGAGCGAAATGAGTTTCACTGCGCGTGATCTCGCGCGCGCTTCCCGCATTTACGACCAAATGCTTGCTGACAAAGATTGCGCCGTTTTTCTCGCACTCGCCGGCAGCACTAGCGCCGCGGGGTGCATGCAGGTTTACGTCGATCTCGTCAAGCACAATATGGTTGACGTGATTATCGCTACGGGCGCGAGCATAGTCGACATGGATTTCTTTGAAGCGTTAGGCTTCAAACACTACAAGGGAACGCCGAACATCGACGACGCGTCGTTGCGCTCGCTTTACGTCGACCGCATTTACGACACGTTCATCGACGAAGAACAGTTGCAAGAGTGCGACAAGGCAGTGCACGAAATAGCCGACTCGCTCGCCCCGCGCCCGTATTCGTCGCGCGAATTCATTCGCGAAATGGGGCGTTGGCTAACGCAAAATCCCGAGCGCGCGAAAAAGAAGGATTCGCTCGTGCAAGCCGCGTTCGAGCACGACGTCCCGATTTTTTGTCCCGCGTTTACGGACAGCAGCGCGGGCTTCGGCCTCGTCTTGCACCAGTGGAACCAGCGCGACCCCGCGAAGCGCGTTTCGATTGACAGCGTAAAGGATTTCCTCGAACTCACGAAAATCAAGATGGCTAGCGAAACGAGCGGGCTATTGATAATAGGCGGCGGCGTGCCAAAGAACTTCGTTCAGGATACAGTTGTTTGCGCTGAAGTCTTGGGGAAAGAAGTGCCGCCGCATAAATACGCCGTCCAGATTACAGTTGCGGACGTGCGCGACGGAGCGTGCTCGAGTTCCACGTTGAAGGAAGCGAGTTCGTGGGGCAAAGTGCAGACAATCTACGAGCAAATGGTTTACGCTGAAGCGACGAGCGTGCTGCCGTTGCTCGCGAGTTACGCGTATCATAAAGGGAGTTGGCGCAAGCGGGCGACGCGAGCGTTCGCGAAAATGCTGGATGCC
>JAZDKN010000072.1:0-3704 GCA_043803065.1 Microcaldota archaeon | reverse complement strand
ACAGAGCGAACAGGCAGAATAGGAGAAATAGGGAGGGATGGAACAGTCATGGTTCTTTGTTTAGTCGCACTCGTGATTTTCGCCGTGCTCGGCGTATTCAGCGCCCGCTACCGCAGCCTCGCGCGTGAAGCGTTCTCGTGCGTTTTCCGCATGGCTACGCTGCGGCCGTGCGAAAGCGGGCTCAACGAGAGGCTCAAAGCTAAAGTCGTCGGCGAGGCGCTGAAGCGCTCGCCGCGCGCAGCGAAAGCAGTGAACCACCATTTTGAAACGCTTTCGTTCGTTTTTACCGTGCTTTTCTTTGCGAGTCTTGCTTACACCGCTTACGGCTTGTACAATCTCGCTACGCTCGGCACTTGCGACCCCGTTCACCCGGAAAACTGCGTTTTCAAGCCGCAGGCGACGAACGCCACTCAAAACGTGTGCAACATCACGAGCGCGTTCATAGAATTCTACGGCGCGGAGTGCCCGCACTGCCTGAAAATGATTCCGATAGTCGCGCAAGTCGAAGCGGAAACGGGCGTTTCCATAGTGAAACTCGAGGTTTGGCACAACGAAACGAACCAGCAAACAATGACGTTCCACGCGAATGAAATCGAGCGCGACTGCGGTTTCATGGGCGTGCCGACTTTCGTTAGCACTAAAAACCGGAAAGCAGTTTGCGGGGAAATGACTGCAGAAAAACTAAAGGCGTTCATAGCGCAAAACGGTTGACGACGTTTAAAGCGTTTGATTGTTTGATTTAATGGATTGATGAAAAATGGTTTTCGACGCGGAAAAAATTCGGGCGCAGTTCCCGATTTTCGAACGCCGCAAGCAGCGCTTCATCTATTTCGACAACGCTTGCACCACGCTGAAACCGCGCTCGGTAATCGAAGCGCAAAACGAGTACTACGCTGCGTATTCGGCTTGCGCCGGCCGCAGCGTGCACAGCTTGAGCAAGCAAACTGAGGAAGCGTTCGAAGGCAGCCGCAAAAAAATCGCGGTGTTTTTCGGCGCTGACTCTGGCGAAGTCGTTTGGACGCGCAACGCGACTGAAGCGTTGAACCTCGTTGCGCTATCTCTCGATTTCTCGCGCAAAAACAAGGTCGTTACGAGCAACATGGAGCACCACTCTGCGCTCCTGCCTTTCCAACGCCTCGCGCTTAACAAAAAAATCAAGCTCGACTTCGTTTACGCGGACAAGGCGACAGGCGAGTTTGCCGCGCAATCGTGGCTCGAGAAAATCGACAAGCACACGTGCCTCGTAGTAACACAGCACACGAGCAACGTGCTCGGCACTCAGCCGCCGTTGCGCGAAATCGTGCGCGCCGCGCACGACAACGGTGCGCTCGTCCTCGTTGACGCAGCTCAAGGCGCGCCTCACCACGCGATTGATTTCCGCAAAGAAGGATTCGACTTTATGGCCGTCAGCGGACACAAAATGTGCGGGCCCACGGGAATCGGTTGCCTAATCGGGAAGCAAAGCCTCCTCAAGGAAATGCCTCCGTTCATGCTCGGCGGCGAAACAATCGAGAGCGCCACGCTCGAAAACTGCGTTTTCAAGAAGCCCCCGAAAAAATTCGAGGCGGGAATCCAGAATTATGCGGGCGCAATAGGCTTCGCAGCCGCCACAGAGTTTCTCCGCGGAGTCGGCATGCGCGCAGTCGAGGAACACGAGCGCAAGCTCGCGAAAACGCTTTTTGAGGAACTCAGCCGAATAAAGAACGTCAAAATCTTCGGGCCAAGCGACGTGGACGCGTGGAAGCGCAAGTGCGGAATCGTCACGTTCAACGTCGCGAACGCGGCGCCCCACGAAATCGCGTTGATGCTCGACAATCTCGCGGGCGTTTGCGTGCGTTCAGGCGTTTTCTGCGCTGAGCCAGCGATGAACGCGCTCGGCGCGCCGCGCGGTGCGGTGCGCGCGTCTCTCTATCTCTATAATACGGATGAAGAAGTCCGCGTTTTCGCGGAAACGCTGAAGAAAATCGCGGCGGCTTACTGAAACAGCAGTATTGCAAGAAAAGCAAAGCCTCCTAAAAAGACTATTCAGCGCTTCAAGAGTTTCTTCGCTGCAGCGCCGAAACGTTTTACCGACTTGAGAACGAATTCAGCCGACGCTTTATCACTCGAAAAACCAGCGTACTGCAAGTTCTGCCTTTCAACACGAAGCCTATCCGCTTCCTCGAACAACTCTCGCTCGCTCGGGTAAAGCTTCTTCAAAGCGATGAACAAGCAAACGTGACTCCGTTCAATGAACCCCTTGTCGAACAATAAAGCACGTGCGTAGTGAAACAACGCGTTGTACGAAATGATTTCGCACACTTCGTACTCGTCAATCTCAAGATTCCTTTCAGCACTCTTCAAGAAACCGTCTCCAAGCGAAATAGATTGAGCGACGCGCTCCCGCGCGTTTTCGGACTGCTTAATCAAACCTTTTTCCCTGCAATCCTCGAACGTCACAATGCCACCCCCTTGATGAGAACGTGGTTCCTCAAAATCGACTGCGCGAACGGGTTGCGCACTTTTTTTTCACTCCAATCATTCAGTGAAAAAACTATTAGTTGAATGTTTTTTCCAGTCTTTTTTTCAAGCGCTTTCACGCGAGCGTAATCAACTTGCTCTTTCCTGCCAACAACCAATAAATCCACGTCGCTCTTTTCATCGTAATCTCCCGAAGCATGGCTGCCATACAACGCGAAAGAAATGACTCCGTCGTTTACCAACTCTTCAACGCCGCACTCGCGAAGCGCATCCAAGAAAAACGCGCGCTTGAACGCTTTGATGGCGTAATTCCCGTCGTTCAAACTGAAAATTCGGAGGTTCGCCTGTCGTTCGTCCAACAGCCACTCGCGCGCCACGAACTCCTCGCAATAAGTCTTTACGGTCAACGGGCTAAGACCGAGTTCGCGGCACAATTCTTTGAAGTGAATCTTCCGCGTCGGGCGGGCGAGAAACCACTCGAAAACTCGCAAACCCGAAAAAGACTTGAAAACCGATTTGAGCACCACATCAAAGTTACCGATTGGTAAATATATAAACCTATTGGTTTTATTAAAAACCACCTGGTTGAATGGCGGCACGAGAATATTCTTAGCCAAAACCTTGAAGAAAATCGCGGCGGCTTACTGATTTTCGGATTTTTGCGTTCTGCGTTTCGGTTTGGCGCTTGGCGTTACTTTTTCTCGTTGTTCCTGCTGCGGCGCTTGAAGTGCAAAACCAGCGAAGCGAACGCGGCGACTAGCGCGAGCGAAATGACGAGGAGCGTAGCCGAACCAAGTCCGCTGGCCGCGGTAACGAAACCCGTTTGCGCGGCAGGTGCTTGCGCAGGCGGCGCCAGCGGCGTTGCCGACTGCATTACTGGCGGCGACGAAGCCCGCGCGTTCAAGGCGCCGACTGGCGGGAGAGCGGGGGACGGCGAAGGCTTGCGCCGTGAGGGCGGCGTAGTCAGCGACGGTGAGGACGACGGCGAGGGCGACGGTTTCGGCGAAAGAGTCGGACTGGAAGCGTGAACCGTCGGTGCAGGCGTTGGGGTGGGCGTCGAGTAAGCGCCGACGTAGCGAAGCGCGAGCGAATTGCCTGAAGCGGGTTGGTAGCAGCTCACGCCGACGGCCGCGGGAACGCCGTTCACTTCGAACCTCCAGTAATCGCTCGCATCCGACGGCGCGACGTTGTCGACGGCTGTGACGAAGCAGTTTTGCGAGACGCCAGCGCAGTAAAGCGGTCCC
>JAZDKN010000071.1:0-3644 GCA_043803065.1 Microcaldota archaeon | reverse complement strand
TCGCGGTAGTTTCGTTCGTGCCGTTGGGGACGCGAACTTGGAGACTGTAAGGCGTTACGTTCGCTTCAACAACGACCCGTTTCAGAGGACGCTTGCAGCGTAGGAAACCCACGGCTTTAGCCGTGGGAGGACGTCATGTTTAGCGCTGCATTCTGCAAAACCGTGCAGGAAAGCAGGGAATAGAGACGAGGACTCGATGCGGCTGCCGCAACCAAAGACATCATCTTCATGCGCTGAAACCTGAATTGCGTTTCCGCGTCCTCTTCACTGTTTCCAGCGTTTTTAAGCACCGCCTAGCCGTGCTTTTCTTTGGACAACAACGAGGTTGCTCTCGTTGATTGCCTTGAATCCGGATACCAATCCGACGCTCCCGAAAAGCTTATTAATCTAATATTACTAAAGTATCTCCAAGCGATACTATGAAAATACAAAAAATAAGGAAGTTTAGGCGGTTGCGGTTCGGGGAACGAGAGTTGCGCCTATTGTTCGTACTGGAACGAGAAGAAAACCAAGTTTTCACTATTGACGACGCGAGAAAAATCCTCGGCACGTCAGACGCGTCAGTCAAAAACGTGCTTAAACGACTAAAGAAAAAACGCCGGGTTATTTCCCTGCAAAAAGGCGCGTACCTTTTCGCTCCACTCAAAAGCGGCGTGGAGGGTTTTTGGAGTGAAAACGCGTTCAAAATAGTTCCGTACCTGGTGAAAACGCGGGAATACTATATAGGCTTCATCGCGGCAATGAATTACTGGGGCATGACGGAACAAATTCCCATTACCGTTCACATCGCAATAAAGAAACAGAAGCGACCAGTGGAAGCGGTTCAAACGAAATTCGTTTTCGTAACAAAAAAACGCTTGGGCGACTTCACAAAAATTTCTTTCACCGGCACGGAAGTAAACATTTCTTCAGTCGAACAAACAATATTGGACGCACTGGCCTTTCCCGAATACTGCACTGGAATTGAAGGCGCGACCAAAGCAATTTGGTACTCCAAGAATAAAATCGACTGGAAAAGGCTTGTGACGCTCGCGAAAAACGATTCAAGCGCCGTGCAAAGACGTTTAGGGTTCTTGCTTGAACTTTTGAAATTAAAAAAACATGCGAAAAAACTCGAGAACGCCTTCGGCGGCTTCTCGTGGCTTGACTATGGCGCGCAAAAAAAAGAGTTCGAGTACTCCAATAAATGGGGCCTTAAAGTAAACGTCGAAAAACAAGACTTGCTGGAATTCCAGAGGGGATACTGAGATGGATGTAACCGACTTGAACAGGCAAGCCGCGATAGAAGGCATTCCGCAGGCAGTAATTGAGAAGGATTACGCACTTTCAGTAGTGTTAACGCAATTGTCGAAATCGCGGTTGAAAGAAAAAATCGTGTTCAAAGGCGGAACCGCCGTAAAAAAAGCGTTTTTCGCGAAAGCAAGGTTTTCGGAAGATTTGGACTTCTCGGTTTCGAAAGCCGAGCCGAAAGAAATAGTCGACGAACTGAAAAATATTTTGGAGGACAAGGAAATCGCTGGCATTCGTTTCGAACGACTCGAACAAGAAAAAACGAGTGCGGGCTTGAGACTCGCTTTGAAGTTCACCGGCTTCCTCCGGCACCCTCAAAGAATCAGGTTCGACTTCAGCTTCAGGACTAACACGGTTTTGCCTCCGGAGGAAAGAGAGTTGAACGACGACTACAGCTTGGAAAAAACGCGCGCCCTCGTTTTAGTCATGCCCTTAGAAGAATTGCTGGCGGAAAAAATTCACGCGGCGTTCAACCGCATTGCCGCGCGAGACTTGTACGACGTCTGGTTTTTGTTGAGGAACGGCGTGAAAGCGAATCAAAGTGTCATCAGAAAAAAGTTCGCTTACTACGACGAGGAGTACGAGCCCGAAAAACTGAAGGAAAGAATTGGGGGTTTCAAGCTAAAGTGGATGCAGGACTTACAGCAATTCTTGAAAGACGTTCCGTCGTTCGAGTTGGTCGCGAAAGAGACTGCGGAATTATTGAAACTTGAAAACGCGTGAAACGCGTTTTCCGCGTCCTTTCTCTTGTTTCCAGCGTTTTTAAGCTCTGCATTTCTTTGTGCATCAACGAGGTTAGCCTCGCCAATCGCCTGACGTTTAAAAACGTTGGGACACGCACCGCGTTTCCGCGGAAATTTTGTTGTTCAACCAGATTTGTTTACTGAAGCGAGGTAATCCTCAACTTCTTTCCGCGTAGTAACCCAGTTTTTTCTCCGTTTAAGAGCGTGAAGCCTGCCCTTGCGCGCCAGCAAACTCAAGTACTCTTGACTGTAAGGAGTCAACTTCGCTGCTTCCGCCAGCGAAATCAAGTCCGTTTTCTTCGACGGTATTTCAAGCACTTCCAAATACAAGTCGAGCGAACGCTCGACGCTCCTAGCAACTAGTTCGACGAAAGGCTGCAAGTCGCCTTTGTGCGCCGCGTCCAGAGAAGCATAGTAACGCGGCCTGTCGTTCTTTAGGATCACCGCGGGAGGAAACCCGTGACGCATCAAAAACAAGTTCATCAACAAGCGAGCTGCGCGCCCGTTGCCATCAATAAACGGGTGAATGTCAACTAGCTTGAAATGCGCGAAAGCAGAGAATTCTATAGACGCCAGCAAATCTTTCGGCTCAGTTTTGAACGATGCCGCGAATTCCGTCATCAACGCAGGCACTTTTTCCGACGATGGAGGCGAAAAGTCGGAGCCAGTGATTCTCACGCGCTCGTGACGGTAGAATCCCGCGCCCGTTGGGTCAATTCGGTCTAGAATCAACGCGTGAATCTCCAAAACGTCTCTCTCGGTAACCGCTTTCTTTTTCAGCAATCCGTAAACGAAATCAATTGCGGCTTTGTGATTCGTGACTTCCAAGTGCTCGCGCACGCTTTTCCCGCCTATGGTAAGACCCTCGCGCAAGACGAGCATCGTTTCGCGCATCGAAAGCGTGTTTCCTTCAATCGCGTTAGAATTATAAGTCCACTCGAGTTCGAAGCGTTCGCGCAATTTTTCAAGTGAAGCCTTCGGAATAGGGCGAAGCGCGTCAAGCCGCTTTCGTTTTTCAAGAATCCTTTGCGCAAGCGCTTCAGGAATCATCACGTTGGAAATACCCGCTTTAGAAGTCATTAAATCACGAACTAATTAACCGATACCGATATTTAAACCTATCCGATACTCACAATATCGGATTGCTAATAGTATCGGCATAATCCGCGCAACCCGGAATCGGCATGAAAATGTCGAATTGAACGCACGGTTTTGCCGAATTCGGCACGAAGAATTATATTCTTCTTAAATGATGCAACCTACAAGTAGAGGCGAATGCGGCTGCCGGGAATCGGACCCGGATCACGAGCTTTCTCCGCGCTTTTTAGTGCAGGTTTTTGCCACAGCAAAAAAGTGCTTGGGAAGCTCGTATCATACCATTGTCCAGAAAATGCGTTGGCGTTGCCGCCTACGCTTTTTCTTCTAGACCACAGCCGCTCTGCGCGAAACTCCGCGAACCGCGCGAAACTTCGCGGAACTTCGCGGAATAGTTTTTCTTCAAGAGCAATTAAAAACCTTGCCCGCGTTTGCTTTAACGCAAAACAAAATGGTTTTAGACGTCTTAATCCCGCCGCGTCGCGCCCTCCGCCAACCTTGGCTGATAGCGGTAGC
>JAZDKN010000070.1:0-5799 GCA_043803065.1 Microcaldota archaeon | reverse complement strand
TGCATTAAAAACACAGTCGCCTAGCGTTTGAATCCGCCGAGCTTGCCGAGCGCGCCGAGATTGCCGCCCCCGAGTTTCCCGAGCTGCTTCATTAAGCCGCGGTTCTTCGAAAACTGTTTGACCATCTTGTTCGCGCGCTCGAAATTGTTTACCAGCTCGCGCACCTCGTCCGGCTTGAGTCCCGCGCCGCGCGCGACGCGCGCTTGCCGCGCCTTGTTCTTCATCACGTCCGGATTCTGGCGCTCGAACGGAGTCATGGAAAGAACGGCTGCTTCGAAAGACTTCATTTTCGCTTCGCTTTGTCCGACGAGTTCTTCAGGCAAGTCGTACAACCCGAGCATTTGCATGACTTGCTTCATGGGACCCATTTTCTTCATTGCGCGCGTTTGAGCGAGAAACGACTCGTAATCCAGTTTGCCGTCTTCCATAGCGCGTTCCGCAAGTTCCTCGTCGCTCGCTTCCTTGAGTTTATCGAGCAACGACGACAAGTCAGGGAAACCGCACAATTGCGCGACGAACCGCGTCGAGTCGAACGCCTCGAAGTCAGTTGGTTTCTCGCCGGTTCCGATGAACGCGACTCGCGCGCCGCTCACCGCCACGCTGCTGAGGGCGCCGCCTCCTTTGCCCGAGCCGTCCATTTTCGTTATGATTACGCCCGTGAGTCCGACTGCGGCGTTGAATTCGCTTGCCTGCCTGCCCGCGACTTGACCGAGGTCCGCGCTCACGACGAGGAACCGCTCGTCCGGCTTGAACGCGACGTTCACCGCCTTGATTTCCGCCACGAGTTCGTCGTCGAAAGCGCTGCGTCCCGCGGAATCCAAAATCAATACGTCGTATTTGCCCGCGAAAAACTTTTCGGCGGCGAGAGCGACTTTTACCGCATCCTTCTCGCCGTTTTCCCCGTAAAAACCGCACTGCACTTGCTCGGCGAGTTGTTTCAACTGCTCGAACGCTGCGGGGCGGTGCACGTCGCCCGCAATAACGCCTACTTTGAGCCCTTTCGACTGGTAGAATTTGGCTAACTTCGAAATCGTCGTCGTGTTGTGAACCACGAAATTGTTCGCAACGAAGTTGTGCGTTTCGTCAATAGTCAAGTCGTAAACATATTCAGGCGTTTCATCAAACTCTATTCTAGTTACGCCAGCCCAATTCAAGTCCGAATCCGCCAACGCCTGCAGAAAAGTCAGTTTGTTTTCTTCGAAAGCCGCATTTTTTTGCAGCAACACCGCTCCCGCTCGAGTGGTCTGAAGTGTTTCGCCGTTTTCCTCCATCAAACCTTGCTGCCGCAACCTAAAAATCGAAGCATTAAACCAGCCTTGCTGCGCGTTAAAATCGGAACGCAAACGTTTAGCGTTCTTCCCGCACAAACAATGAAACAACAACGAATTGTTCGCATTCTTCGTTTCCTCCAAACTCGCCAGAAATTTTCTTAAAGCACTGCGGGAAATAACTCCGTTCGATTCGTAAGTGCCGTAAGACGAAACGAAGTTTTGCACGTCGCCTATCGATGCGCCGTAATACTCGCGCGCGTCCTTAAGCAGGCTGCCCACGCTCAAATTATCGCGTTTTCCATGAGTTTGCCTAGCGCCTATTTCAGCGAATCGCGCTAGCCTAGCTGTTTTCCGAAGCAAAAGCGAGCTTATTTCGCTCGCGAAACGCTCCGCGCTTTCGGCGCCGACAAGCATTCGGTAGTAAGGCGTTCCGTTTATTCGCTTCACCGCAAACGAAGAGTTAATCGACAAACTCGAAAGCATCGCGCGAAGCTGGAAAGCAAAGCGTTCGCTCGCAGTAGTAACTTCCACGCTGCGCCCGCCGTCGTCAACGCTTCCGTCACAATCGAAGTAAGCGCGCAAGAAACTCTTTCTGCAATCGCTCGGCGCAGTCAAAAGGAAATCCGGCATCGTCATTACGTCGCTCTTTTTCTTTTTAGGCAAACCGAAAGTTTTTGAAAAAATTTCCGTCACTGTTTTCGAAGACAACGAAATGCGGGTTAGCCCCGCTTCACTTCGCTTTTCTTTCAAAAGCGTCGGCTTGACGCCGAAAAGCGATTCGCACAAGAAAACAAAACGCTCAACCAATTCAGGATCGGCGTTAGTCAAGTGAATCGTATTCTCCTCCAAGTGGCCATCGCCGTAAACGTAACCGGCAAACTCCGCGAGTTCCGGCGTCAACTTGGTCGGAAAACGCGTTTCGCGACGCCCGCCGCGCAAAACGAGTTCCGCAGGCGTTTCGAAAACGAATCCGGCGCGAACGCATTCCGCCAGAAACCGCACGTCAACTTCGCCGCGCTTCAATTCAGCACTCAAGGAACAGTAAGGCCGCTTGATGCTTAGCGACTCAACACACTTTTCTAGCGTACCGAATTTTTCTCGAGCGAAAACCGAAACTGAAGACGCGACTTCCTTGTTCACGACGCGAGTGGCGTTAGGCGCAAAACGCAAAACATCCAAAATCGCTTCCCGCTCTTCAAAACAGAGTTTGCGCGGCAACGCCACGTTATCGCCGAGGCGCAGCTCGTCCGCGCGCTTTTGCTTAATCACGCCGTTATCGAGAACGAAAAACGGGTGTTCCGGCGTAACACTGATTTTCTCACCGCCGCCGTTATCGACAGTCACGCGGTAAAGCGGTTCCGTCTTCTTAAGCTTCCAAACCGTTCCGCACTTGGCTTTAACCGTTTTCAGTGTTTGAGGGTCGAAAGAAAAAACTTCGAACGGCGCACTCAATTCTTTCGCGAAACCGTCTTCCAACACTAATTCAGCGCCTTCCGCGGAATCGTACACTTCTTCAATCGTTTTCACTCTGCCGTCAGGCAAAGGAACGACAGTATCGGGGTGAACGCACTTGCCTTGTCCGTACAACCCGAGCAACAAAATCTTTTGCTTTCCAACTCGCGGCTCGAACTTTCCGCCGAGAACCCGCTGCAATTCTTCGTAAACTACTTTCACGACGTGCTCGCGGCCCGTTAAACCCGCCACGGGTTTTTCGCGCAGCGCGCGCTCTTCTATGCGCTTCGTGAGTTCGAAAACGAGTTTCACGTTAACGTCGTTCGTGATGAGCACGCGCTGGAGCTCGCGCGTCAACTCGCGCACCGTCTTCTCGTCGACTAGCGCCGCGCCCGTAAGCTTCGCGAGCGCCTTGCGTATCCCTTGCCCTAAATCCATTTCAAACCACGAAAGCAGATAGCGTTAAAGCGTTAATTGTTTTTTGTTTTGCGCAATTGTTTGGTTTGTTGTTTTGCGTAATTGTTTTGTTTGCAAGCTATATTAAGCGTTTTTCCGTTAAAGTAAACATGCCTCTGCCGAGCGCGCTGCGCAAGAAAATCCTCGAACGAATCAGCCCGACGCCGAGCGAAGCAGCGGCTGAAAAGCGGTTCGCGCTCTCGCTCAGCGAAAAACTCGGCCGAGCGTTTGCCGCGCGAGGCTCGCGCGTGAAAATCCACTTCGTCGGCAGCACAGCGCGCGACACGGGGTTGCGCGGCGACAAGGACATCGACTTGTTCGTGAGTTTCCCGCGCTCGCTAAAGAAGGAGGAAATCGTCGCGAAAACAATCGCGGTAACGAAGAAAACGATTCGCGCAAAGTGGGAAATGCATTACGCGGAACACCCGTACTTGCAGGCGGTCGTCGACGGGTTCGAGGTGGAAGTGATTCCTTGCTTCGCGACGAAGCCGCACGAAAAGTTGAAGAGCGCGGTGGACCGTTCGCCGTTGCACATGCTTTACTTGCAAGAAAAACTTTCGAACTCGCAGCGCGAAGACGTGCGGCTGATGAAACAGCTTCTGAAAGCGCACGGGATTTACGGCGCTGAAGCGCGAGTCGGAGGATTTTCGGGTTTGCTCTGCGAATACCTCGTTTTGAATTACCGTTCGCTCGAAAATTTAATGAAGAACGCGGCGGGCTGGAAGCCGCAAATCGTCATCGACATGGAAAACTATTACGAGGAAAGCAAGCAGCCTTTCACGGAACCGCTCGTTCTCGTGGACGCGATAGACCGCAACCGCAACGCGGCAGCACCCGTAACTGAAACCGCGCTCCACAAATTTATCCTCCTCGCACGCGAGTACAAAGCCAAGCCTAATGAAGCGCTGTTCTTTCCCAAGAAACGCGTTTACTCGAAAGCCGAATTCCTTAAAGCCATGAAAAAACGCGGCACCGACTTTTTGCTTTTAGAGTTCCGCGCGCCGCGAGTAGTCGACGACATTTTGTGGCCGCAACTCGCACGCACAGCGCACTCGCTGCGTAAGCAACTAGAACAACGCGACTGGAGCGTTGCCGGAACAACGCACTTCGCAGACGAGAAAACGCGCAAAGGTTTCATCTTAATCGAACTCGAATCCCTCGAACGCCCGCGGCTCGCGCGCGTCTACGGCCCGCCTGTAACGCACGAGAACGACGTACGCACGTTTCTCGCGGCGCACAAGAAGCCGCTGCGGGGACCGTTCGTGGAAGGCGCGCGCGTCGCAGTCGAAGAAAAGCGGGCGCTCGTCGACGCGCAAGCGTTTCTAAAAACCGCTCTCAAGCAGCCAATCAAAATCGGTGTGGCGAGTTACTTGCGGTCGCCTTTGCGCAAGGCGCGGTACTGGAAGAACGAGAAAGCGGTGAACGCAGCGGGCGCGAGGGGCGCGCTCGAGGGAATCGCGGAATACTTGTTTTGAATAACGCCTAGCCGATAATCGACGGTATTCCGAGCGCGTGTCTTAAATAACGGGTTACTCGTTCGGGTCCGCCGACTCCGCCGACGTCTGGCGGGTTTTCAATTTTGTGTTCGAACGAAAGTTCTAGACGATCGGATTGCGCCGTATTACTAAAATTCTGCAATCCCTTAATTTTTTTTAGGGCAGCAACAAAAGCCACAAAGTTTTTTCCCTCGCGGAGATGGTTTTGGCGAACGGAAATGTTGTAGGTGGCTTTAACGTTGAAAAGCTTCGTTCCTTTGGCTTCCCAACTCAAGAACGGTTCGGGTATGACGCTTGGCACCTCCAAGTCTAGCGACGCAATTTTGCGCGTTGGCGTGAATTTTTTAAACACGTTGAAAATCTGTTTATAATGGTTCATATCAATCACGTATTTTATTCAAGAATCACTAATAATAGTTATGCTTTTCGTTGCGGACGCGATGCTCGGCAAACTCTCGCGCTGGCTGCGCCTAGTAGGCTTGCGCGTAGTCTACGCTCCGGAAGAGCTGGCAGTCGAGGACGACGAAGTCATCAAGCTGTCCGTGAAACGAAACGCCGTGCTTTTGACGAGAGATGAAGCCCTTTACGCTAAAGCCCGCAGTTACTGTCGGGCGTTGCTGATTCGCGCCAACGACTTGCGCTCGCAATTCCGCGAAGTCGCCGCCGCGTTCAAAATAAAAATCCCGAAGCGCGAGACGCAATCCCTGTGCCCAAAGTGCGGCTCGCGACTCAAAAAAGTTTCGAAAAAAAGCGTGAAACCGCTCGTTTGGCCGCGCGTTTACGCGCGGCATAACGCGTTCTGGCGTTGTGGAAACGCGCGCTGCGCGCAAATCTACTGGAAGGGAACGCACGTTCGCGAAATCAGGCGGGTGCTCAACGAAATACGAACGTGTGGGAAACGTGGTTCGCGCACTTCAAGAAAATAGTTTTTACAGAAACACCACAGATTATTCGTTTGGCGCGGGCACTTTTTTGCTTATTTTTCCGTTCCAAAGGATGTTTAATACTTTCATATCTCCCGAACTTAAGTCGGTTCCAATCCAAGCACCTTTTTTAAGTCTTGGGGAACCCGTAAGTTTGAAGTGTTTAACGAACGCTCCGGCCTTTTTAGCCATGAGTTTTTG
>JAZDKN010000069.1:0-3073 GCA_043803065.1 Microcaldota archaeon | reverse complement strand
GGCGCCGCGTCGCCGGGAAAATACGCGCTTAAAATAAAATAATTAAGAAAAGGAGTTGTTTTGCAGGATGCAGTCGAAAATCATCGAACAGAAACCGAATCCGTTGTTTCACCGCAAGGAAGCGACGATTGAAATCGAGGCGAAAGGCGCGACGCCTAAACGCAGCGAGGTAATCGAGGAAATCAGCGAGAAGCTCGGCGCGCCAAAAACGCAGATCGCGATAGCTAAAATCGACCAAAAATTCGGCAGACACTACGTCATCGTCACCGCGCGCGTTTACGATTCGCCGGAATTCCTGAAAAAATTCGAGCACGAGTGGGTTCTCGAGCGAGGCGCGCACAAAAAGAAAGAGAAGAAGGAAGAAGCGCACGCGAAGCCATACGCGCCCGCGAAGCCCGCTGCGCCCGCAGCGCCTGCAGCGCCCGCCGCAGCGCCGGCGCCCGCAGCCGCGCCGAAGGAAGAAAAGAAGTGAGTAAAAGCGATTTGGTGATTCTAAATGTCTGAAGAAAAAAAGGCTGGCGGCAACGCACCGAAAGCGGCGAAAAAGCAAATCAAACCGTACAAGCCGCGCAAATACTGTCCCAAATGCGGTGCCGGCGTTGGCTTGTCGGAGCACAAGGACCGCCGCAGTTGCGGCAAGTGCGGTTACATGGAGAAAAAGTGAGCGCGCCGCAAGCGTTTAATTCGGGTTCGGCGTATTATTTCCCGTCATGCTTTGCGCGTTGCTCGCTATAACGGTTTTTCCTTTCATTTTAATAGCGCTAGCGCTGCTTTTGCTGTGGCTCGAGGGAAAGCGCAAGCCGCGCGATTTCCTTCGTGCGTTGTCGCTCGGCGGCGACGCCCGCAAATCAGTTGTGCGCGCGGCAGCGCTTTTCGCGAAAATGCTTGTTTTGCTTATCGTGCTCTCGTTCGCCATCAACGCGTTCGGGATAACCGATTCGGAGAAAGTCGTTCAAGTCATGCGCAGCCAGCCGACTGAAATGCTTTTCATCGCCGTGACGCTCGCGCCTTTCGCTGAGGAACTTTTCTTTCGCGGGTACCTGCAAAAGCGCGTCGGCATAATCGTTTCGAGCGCGCTGTTCGCCAGCCTGCACTATTCTTACGGTTCAATCGCGGAAATAATCGCCGCCCTCTTTTTGTCGCTGCTCATCGGACTCGAAATGCGGAAAAACAACGACTTGAATTCGTGCGTTCTCGCGCACGCGGCGTTCAACGCGTTCACGATAATCATCGCCTTCAAGTTCGCCGGCGCTTGAACGTGCTTACTCGTTCTTGTGCTTGTACCTGCCGCGCGATTCGACTACGCTGAGACGCGCCAAAACTTCTTTCGCTTGAGCGTAATTTTCTTTATAGCCTTCGACTGCCGCGGTGAAAAAAGCGTCGCTGCGCTTCCAATGCTTGCTTTCGATGGCGCGCTTGAGAAGATGCAAATCGACGGCTTTGTCTTCAAGCCTGTCGGAATGAAACGACAAACCAAAATCAATGAAGCAAACGCCGTTTTTTCCGACGATGAAATTGCTTGTCGTCAAGTCGCCGTGAACTATTCCGTGCGAGTGAAGTAAAGCCACGCCTTTTCCTATTTCCAAGCATATTTCGAGTTTGCGTTTAATCGGCGTTTTCGCGTCTTCAAGAACGTCGCGCGCCTTGCGGCCAGCCACGTGCTCGATTTCGAGCACGCCCTCGCTTTCCTTGACGCTGAGCACGCTCGGCACGCACAATCCAATGCGCTTGGCTTTTTCTAGGACTCGCGCCTCGCGGCGCGTGCGCGACTCGCGGAACTCTTTATCAATAGCGGGGTGGCGATAACCCTTCTTCGGCCTGTGCTTGATTGCGCGCGAGCCCTCGCGGTAAATGACGGCTTCGGCTCCGCCGCCTATCACGACGCGTTTTTGCTTTGACATCTTCGGCATGAAATCATTTAATTAACGCTCGGCTTAAATTCTTTGCATGAAGCGCGAATTTCTTTGTCTCGGCATCGAAAGTACTGCACTTTGAGTTTTGAACGAAATTCAAACGGAAATACTTTCGGCGCGAGCGTCGTTTCGAGCGGCGGCGCGGTTTTGTCGAACGAGAAAGTCAGTTTCGCGAGCGAAGGCGCGGGAATCATTCCGCGCGAGGTAGCGCGCTTTTTGAGCGCGAACAAGGACGCGGTAATCGAGCGCGCGCTTTCGAAAGCGGGGATTGAATGGAAGCAAATCGCGCTCGTTTCATTCTCGCAAGGGCCGGGAATCGGTAATTGCCTTCAAGTCGGACTCGACGCGGTGCGCGAAATCGGACGCAAGCACAAATTGCCGGTCGTCGGAGTGAATCACTGTTGCGCGCATCTCGAGATAGGCCGATTGGTAACAAAAGCTCAAGATCCGGTTCTTCTGTACGCTAGTGGAGCTAACACGCAAATAATCGCTTTCGAAGGAAGGCGTTACAGGATTTTCGGAGAGACTTTGGATATTGGAATTGGAAATCTTTTGGATAAGTTCGCGCGTCACTTGCAACTCGGTTTTCCCGGCGGGCCCAAACTGCAAGAACTCTATTACGAGTGCAAGCCGAGCGACTTCGTTCCGCTTCCGTACACCGTCAAAGGAATGGACTTGACTTTTTCAGGCATTCTCACGAAAGCGAAACAGCTCGCAGACTCAAAAAAATATTCGAACGCCGCGCTGGCTTACTCGCTGCAGGAAGTCGTGTTCGCGATGCTCGTGGAAGTTTCGGAGCGCGCACTCGCGCATTGTGCGAAGGACGAACTGCTTTTAGGTGGAGGCGTGGCGTGCTCGAAGATTTTGCAGGAAAAGGCGCGAATTATGTGTGAAGAGCGCGGCGCGCGGTTGTTCGTTCCGGAAAACGCGTTGCTCGTCGACAATGCTGCAATGATTGCTTGGCAAGGCGTGCTGCAGAAAAAAGCCGCCTCGAAAAATTATTCCGCTTTGACCATTCGTCCGTACGAGCGCACCGACGACGTTGCTGTTTTCTGGCGTTGAGCTTAAAGCTTCGAGCTTCAAAAAGGTTTTTTAACGTGACGCGCGATAACCCTATCCCTCGATAAAAAGGTGGTTTTGCATGGCTAAGACTCCAGTCG
>JAZDKN010000068.1:0-2523 GCA_043803065.1 Microcaldota archaeon | reverse complement strand
CTGCCGGTGCTGATCCGAAATTCCACGGTGTTGAAAATTCGTCTAGTCGCTCTCCATAACGCTGTAAAAACATTTTGTTCTTCAAGCCGCCGAGCCTTTCCGCCAACGCTTTTTTGCGCATCGTATAGTTGCCGTCTTTTGGCAATCCACCTAACAACGGACTTAAGCCAATGCGGTTTGCAGTGTGGTATACGCGACCGCCGGATTCTAAGAACTCGCCTAAAACATCAGCAATTTTTTGAGCGGTCTCCGAATTCCAGAACCAAACATCCAATATTCTTTTTTTGCCTCGCGTTATTAGCGGAGCGTAAAAATGAATTTCCCTAAAAAAACCCGTTTTTCCGCCAGTTATTTTAAGCAATTGCTCGCGGAAACGCTCCGGATTCCTGAAGTCAAGGTCAACCCCATGTTTTTTCTGCCTTCGGCACAACTCAGCAATCTCTTTTTCGTCGGTGCCCGTTTCAGCAAGTTGTTTTAATCTAGAATTTTTATGCATTTGACTCAAGTTATTATCAACCGCGAAAAAAACGACTTTGCCGCGAAACCGCTTTGCAATAGGAATGCGTTCCACGCCCAGACCGGGCCCTATAGACAATACCCGAGCAAGTTTAGTCGCCATTTTCGTTAACCTCGGTTCCGCTAATACTCCGTATTTATTAACTCGCCAGTGAATAAAACACTATCTCAGAATAGCTTTGAAACGAGCCGAAAAGGCGGAAAACCGCGGGCCGCGCCTTGCGCTGCGCGCTGCTTTCCGCCCGGCTTTTTCGACTGCAATTCGACGAAAACAACGAAGAAAACGAAAACAAAAAGAAGGTGTATTAGTTAGTGGAAGTAAGTTTCCTAGGCGCTGCCCGAGAAGTAGGCCGCAGCGCGATTCTACTCGAAGGCAAGAAGCGAATTCTCCTCGACTGCGGGCTCAAGCTCGACAACGAAGACGAGTTATTCCCGATAATCGAATCCAAAACAATTCGCAAACTCGATTACGTTGCGCTCTCGCATGCGCACCTCGACCATTCCGGGTTCATTCCCGGGTTGTACGAGCAAGGCTACCGCAAGAAAACCGTTCTCACGAAGCCAACGCGAGATTTAACGCAGTTGCTGCTAGCGGACGCGCTGCGCATAAACGAAGACGTTCCGTACGACGAAAAAGACGTCGGCCGCTTCCTCGCCAGCACGCACATGCTCGAGTACAGCGAACGCGCGGGACCATTCGTTTTCCACGAAGCGGGACACATTCTCGGCAGCGCGCAAGTTGAAATAAACGACGCGAAACGCGTTCTCTACACGGGCGATATAAACACGCGTCCGACGCGCCTGCTCGAAGGAGCGAAGACGGGACTTGCTGCGGAAGCGCTCATAATCGAAAGCACTTACGGTTCGCCGCACGACTCCCTGCCGTCACTGAAAGAGTCGGGAGCGTACCTCGCTAACAGCATCAAGGAAACGCTGCGGCGCGGAGGCAAAGTCCTGATTCCGACTTTCGCAATAGGCCGCGGACAAGAAATACTGTTCACGCTCGAGAGTTACATGCGCAGCGGCGGAATCCCGCGCGCGCCGATATACCTCGACGGAATGATAAAGAAAGCGTTACGTATTTACAGGCACAACGCGATTTACTTGAAGCGCGAAGTCCAACGCCGCATTCTAACGAGCGAAGACGACCCGTTCAACAGCGAATTCTACGCTTTCCCAGAACGCAAGGACAGGAGCGACGTGTTCGAAGCTGGCCCCTCAATTATTCTCTCGACGAGCGGAATGCTGAACGGCGGACCCATTCTCACGTATATAAAAGCGCTCGGCAGCGACCCGAAAAACAAGATTATCCTCGTCGGCTACCAAGCGAAAGGCACGCGCGGACGAGAACTACTCGAAGGAGCGGACGAGCTCTCCATCGACGGCGAGCGCGCGGCGATTAACATGCAAATCGACGAAGCGCGGTTCAGCGGGCACTGCGACCACAAGGACTTGATGGAAGTCATCAAGCAAGTCAAGGGACTCAAGAAAATCTTCATCGTTCACGGCGAAGAAGAGAAGGAAGAGGAATTCGCCCGCGCAATCGAGCAGTGGGCGCACAAAGCGAAGCGGAACATCGACGTAGTCGTTCCGCGCCTCGGCGAAACCCACAAAATCTAAGGACGCCGCAGCAAACTACTGCCGCAATTTTTTCGCTTCCTCCTTTATTTGCCGCACTTTACGCGCATCGGCATCAAAATATTCGTTGGCGGTATAAACATGGTCCGCGCTCAGTACTTTTGGCGAAATCCGGAATCCAGCATGTTCTTTAAACGCTTTAGCTAACGCTTTGCCTAGAGCTTCATTTCCTTTTAAAACAAGTATTAGTGGTTGTTTGCCGATGCCAAATCCCCAGACGCCTCCAGTTGCATCCACCGTCGCCACATGACTGTCGGCGGGCCCGTGTATTTCAAAGCCACCGGCGTCCGCGTTTTCTCGATAACGCGTTGAGGCAGTTCTCAGCGCATAGACTGTCGGTTTGACTGTGTGGCCAGGAAATTGTTCGCT
>JAZDKN010000067.1:0-10043 GCA_043803065.1 Microcaldota archaeon | reverse complement strand
TTTCTCGAACAACACGAGCGAGAAAGCGAAAAGCAGAAGCATCAAAAGCAGGAAAGGCAGTTTCGCTTTGAAGTTGTCGTCTATGCGTATGCTGATTGAAGGCATGCGAATCGTGATTTCCTTCGCCTCGCTTTTAGGCGCCGCGCTCGCCGCGGCTTGCGGCTGCAGCGCTGCGCTCGCTTTTTTGGTCGGCCAAGGCTGCGCGAGCATCGACTTCGCATCCGGTTGCGCGGGTTTGGTTCCGAAGACTTTAGCCAAACGAGACTGCGGTTCAGCCATGAAGCACCACCGTTTAAAGCAATTCAACCGAACTTTATAAAAAGCGGAGATAAGCGGATACGCGGCGGAAAGCGGCGAAGCCTCTCCACGCAAGCTCCCCCCGCAAACGAGTGAATCGAAATGCGAAATGCAAAGTATTAAAGCGCGGGAACGCGTCAAAATCTTCCCTTCTTCGTTTGCGGCTGTTTGCAGCTAAATTTTTTTCTTAAAAGTGAAACGAATGCCTTCACTCCATTCAAGCGCTCTGGAAAAAATCAATGGCTTGTTCAGCGCGGAGTCGCTGCGCAAACTAGAAAAAATCGGTAGCGAAGCCGTCTGCGAGTTCGCTGCGGAATACGCCGCGCTGCTCGAGCCGGCAAGCGTCTTCGTTTCCGACGGCTCGCCTGACGACGTAGAATACGTTCGCAGGAAGGCGATCGAAAACGCTGAAGAACGCGCTCTCGCGCGGTCAGGGCATACGGCGCACTACGACAACTATTGCGATCAAGGCCGCGACAAGGAGCACACGCTGATTCTCGCGCCTCGCGGCGTGGACCTCGGCGCTGCCATCGCCACGAAAGAACGCGAAGAAGGACTCAAGGAAATCCGCGAAATCATGACTGGAATCGCGCGCGGCCGCGAAGCGTTCCTCTGCTTTTACTGCCTCGGGCCGACTCGCAGCGCTTTCTCGATTCCGTGCGTTCAACTCACTGACTCCGCGTACGTCGCGCACAACGAGAATTTGCTTTACCGGCAAGGCTACGACGAACTCGTTCGCAATCCGAGCACGCGATTCTTCAAGTTCGTTCACTCGGCGGGCGAGCTCGACGAACGCCGCGTCTCAAAAAACATCGGCGAGCGCCGCGTTTATATCGACCTCGAAGGCGAAACCGTGTTCAGCGCGAACACGCAGTACGGCGGAAACAGCATCGGACTCAAGAAGCTTGCTATGCGCCTCGCGATTCGCCGCGCCGCAACGGCAGGCTGGCTTACCGAACACATGCTCGTCATGGCGGTTCACCCGCCGAAAAACGTTCGCGCTAGCGACAAGCAACTGAAAACGAAGACGTATTTTACTGGCGCGTTTCCTTCGATGTGCGGGAAAACGAGCACCGCGCTCCTTGAAGGCGAAACGATTATCGGAGACGACATTGCGTACTTGCGTGCAGTCAACGGAAAATGTATGGCTGTGAACGTCGAGCGCGGTGTGTTCGGCATAATAGAAGGAATCAACGAAGTCGACGACGCGCTGCAGTGGCGCGCGCTCGCGACTGGAAAAGAAGTGATTTTCTCGAACGTGCTCGTGACTCCGCAAGGAGAAGCGTATTGGACAGGCAAGTTCGGGAAAGAAAACGAAAACGAAAAAGAAAAGGAAAAAGAAAAAATTTCCGCGCGAGGCGAAAACCATTCCGGCGCGTGGTTTCCCGGCAAGCGAGACGAAAAAACGGGGAAAGCGATTCCTGCTTCGCACAAGAACTCGCGCTTCACTTTCTCGCTCGACGAGTTGCCGAACCTCGACGAAGCAATCGACGAACCTGCAGGCGTGCAAGTCGGCGCCTTCGTTTACGGGGGACGCGACTCGGACACTTGCGTTCCCGTCGAGGAAGCGTTCGATTGGGAGCACGGCATTATAACGAAAGGCGCGAGCCTCGAAAGCGAGTCGACTGCCGCCACGCTCGGCAAGGAAGGCGTGCGCGAAATCAATCCCATGTCGAACATCGATTTTCTTTCGGTGCCAATCGGCGAATACGTGAAGATGAACCTCGAGTTCGGCGGCAAGCTCGCGCCGGAATTCCAGCCCAAGATTTTTTCCGTAAACTATTTCTTGCGCGACGCGTCGGACGGCTCTTTTCTCACTAGCAAAATCAATGACGGCGAACGCATTCCGAACAAAGCCGTGACGGCTGCTTGGTTCAAGTGGATGAAGCTCAGGTGCGACGGCGAAGCCAAAGCAATCAAAACCCCGACGGGCTTGATTCCGCATTACGAAGACTTGAAGCGGATATTCCACGACGTTCTCGGCAAGGAATACGGCGCGACGCAGTACGAACGGCAATTCGCCGTCCGCGTTCCACAGCAGCTCGCAAAAATAAAACGAGTGCGCGCATTCTACGAAAAACTGCAAGGCGCGCCTAACGCGTTGTTTTCCGAGCTAGATAAACAGGAAAAACGCTTGACCGAACCACGCGCGCGCTTCGGCGACTTGATTCCTCCGAGCAAACTAGCTTGAATTATACGACCTGGCGTATGGCGCGGCTTGAATTCAGAGGAACTCGACGCGCTCGAAACCACGCAAGTGCGGGTCGCCAGTGAAAAGCTTCGACTCAGCCAAAACCGCAGTCGCGTAAACCACCGCGTCTGACGCGTGAAGCCCGCGCTCAATTTTTTCTTCCGCGGCTCTCAACGCAATTTCCTTCGACAAGACAGCGATTTTACTGCGAAAACAAACGAACTCTATTTCTTTCTCACAACTCTTGTTCTCCTTCAAGTACTTCGCTTTTAGTTCAAGCAGGCAAAGACTAGGCGTCACGATTGCTTCGGTGGAATCCACGATTGCTTTCACGCGCTCGCCTTTCTTCGAACCAGCGAAGTATTCAATCCAAGCCCACGTGTCAAAAGTCGCGGTCACTCTCATCCCTCAAGTCCTTCAAACTCGTTTTCTTCAGCCAAGGCGCAGAACCGAACAACTCCTGACGATTCCTACCATGACGCTTCTCGCGAAAAAAGTGTTCGAACAGCGATTCATTAATCGATTCAGAAAGCTTGCGCTTTCCAAACTGCGACACTAGAAACGAGTAAACGTCGTCACGCAAAACAATAGTCGTCTTCATTAAAGCATCACCATAAACATAAACATCTACGTAAACGTATAAAAGCTTTTCGGTGAACTAAATTGCGGAACAATTTTTCGTATAAGCTCGAACGAAATTCGGCGACTTGATTCCGCCGAGTAAACTGTAGAACATCTGTAGAATTGCTGCAGCGGTTGCGGCAAATAACCGTCGTCTTCGATATTCGATATACGCAAGGAATTTAAACGCGCTTCGCGTAAAAACGCCTCCCCGCTTCACCGAATTCTCGGGCAGGACTTTATCGCTGTTTTCAAGCTCATTAAGCGGGCTCTGCGCGCAAACGCGGCACGCAAGCGTAAAAAACAAAAAATAAAAAATAAAAAAACAAAAAACGAAAAACTGTTTTTGTCGGAGAGGTGGAAAACGAGAATGGTTGGAGACAAGAAAGCGGACCTAGCCGGTCCAGGCATCGGAAATTACGAGGACGTCGAAAAAATTCTGCCGACGGATTACGAGCCGCTGCTCGACGCGCGCGAAACGCAGAAAGCGATTTACTCCGTTAAGCAGTACATCGAAACGAATTTGTGCAAGGAACTCAACCTAGTGATGGTCCAAGTTCCGCTCATCGTCGAAAAAGAAAGCGGTTTCAACGACATGCTCGACCGCGACGGCTCGCGCACGCCCGTATCGTTTCATATAAACAACGATTACAACAAGCACCCGATTGACGGGCAAGTCGTGCAGGCGGCGACGAAATGGAAGCGTTGGGCGCTCAAACAATACGGTTGCGCCGTCGGGCAAGGAATCTGCACGGACATGCGCGCCGTGCGCAAGGATTATTTCCTCGACCACGACCACAGCGCTTACGTCGACCAGTGGGATTGGGAGAAAACGATTGCGCCGCAAGACCGCACGCTCGACTATTGGAAGGACGCGGTACGCAAGATTTGGAAAGTAATTACTGGCGCCGAGAAGCACGCGCAGAAAGAGTTTCCGCAGTTGAAGAACAAGAAGTACCCTAACCTGCCTGAGGAAATAAAGTTTTTGCACGCTGAAGAGATTCTCGACTTGTTTCCCGACTTGCCGCGCAAGCAGCGCGAGACCGCGATTCTGCAAAAATACCCGGCTGTCGCGATAATCGGCATCGGCTGGACGCTCAAGGACGGTTACCCGCACGAAATGCGCGCGGCTGATTACGACGACTGGGTTACGGAAACCGTTTCGGACGACGGCAAGCCCATGCACGGATTGAACGGGGATATTCTCGTGTGGAACAACATCACGAAGCGCAGGCACGAGCTCATGAGCGGCGGAATCCGCGTGACTCCGGAAACCCTGAAACTCCAGTTGAAGATGACGAACCAGCTAGACAGCCTCAAACTCCCTTACCACAAGGCGATTGTGAACAACGAGATTCCGTTGAGCGTCGGCAGCGGCATCGGGCAAGGGAGGACGCAGATGCTGTTGTTGCGCAAGGCGCACATAGGGGAAGTCACCGTAACCGTGTGGCCGAAGATTCTAAAGGAAATCTGCGCGAAGAAAAACATTCACGTTTTGGAGTAACTTTTCCTTTTGTAGCCCTTCTTTTCTTTTTCTTATTTTTTCTTTTTTCAAACCGATTGCGAGCGGCAGCTGGGAGCGGCAGCGTTTTAATCCTCCGCCGCAAAAATCTTCTTCATGGCCCTTGAGAGTGCGGACAGTGCGGCGTGGGAGCGCGCTTACGCGCGACGCCGAATCGCTTGGCGCGGGACGACTAACTTCGCGCCGCAGCTTTCGCGAGGCGCGCGAGTCCTCGAAATAGGGTGCGGCAACGGCAAAAACCTGTCCGCGCTCGCGGGCAAAGACTGCGAGAAAAACTACGAAATTCATGCGGTTGACTACTCGCCTCAAGCAATAGCGCTCTGCAAACAATCGCCTGTCCTGAAAAACGCGGGCATAAAATTCGAGGTCATGGACGCGCGCGCCCTGCGCTTCAAAAACAATTTTTTCGACGCGGTCGCCTGCTTTCACGTTCTCGGCAACATGCTCGCCGGCGACCGCAAGCAAGCGGCGCGAGAAGCGCAGCGCGTTTTGAAGAACGGAGGAAAACTTTTTTTCAAGGAGTTCGGCCGCGGCGACTTCCGCTTCGGCCGAGGAATCAAAGTCGAACGCAATTCGTTCAAGCGCCGCACGGGAATCGTCACGCACTACTTTGAAGGAAAGAACGAAGGAAGAAACGAGGTTAAGGAATTGTTCGGCGAACTCGAGTTGCGGGATTTCGAGAGCGAGCGGTGGACCGTGCGTTACGCGGGCGAAGCGCTGCAGCGCGAGGAAATCAACGCGGTTTTTATTAAGAGCCGGCGTAGCGTCTAAAGGTGGTTGCGTTGGCTGAATCGAAAGAAAAGAAAGCGATGCGGAAACCGGCTTTCAAGGCGCCTACGGAAGTAGGCATCGGCGTCACGCGCATAACGAAGCGCTTTCGCATGCCGAAGAGCGAGCGCGAACTCGTCGAAGGCGTGCAGTCGCTAAAGTTGTTTTCGGGCTTCCGCAAGCTCAAGCGCCACAACCAAATGCTGTTCGGGCTCGTCGTCAGCGCGGCGATAATCCTTTACTGGCGCGGCTTGTGGGAACTCTACGATCTCGTTTTCGCTTACTCGCTTCCCGAGCACAGGGTTACGAGCGCGTTCATATCGATATTCTTGGGCTTGATAATCCTCATCGGACTCGATTACGCAGTGCGCGGGCTCGTGCGCGGGTAAAACAAGAAAAAGCATCTATTTTTTCTTTTTTCTTCCTCGTTCACCGGCAGCCACGCCCCGAAAACCATTTATATATCAAAAGATATATTAATCAATTGATTAACTCGTTCGGAGGCGGTTTGCGTGAACTCCAGCTTTTTCGAGCCGAAGGACGTTTTGCGTTACCCGCGGCTTGATACCGTGCTGATGATCGAGAAGGCGCTTTACAAGCACCGCAGCGACAAGACGATAACGCAGATTTGGAAGTCGCTGCCCAAGAAGGTAATGTGGCAGACTTACTCGCTCGTCCTCGACTACCTCGAGCATTCTGGAAAAATTTATTTGGAGCCAGACAAGACCGTCACGTGGCTGTGGAACCCGAAGCTTCTCGAGCGAGTAAAATCTTTGGGTGTTGATGCTTGAACTACGCTAATCGAGCGCTTAAAGTTCGTTTTATTGACGCGAAACTGTTTCAAGCCTTTGAAGAACTCAAGGCAGGCAAAAGCGAGGAACGCAAACTTGCCGAAAACATAACGAAAGCAATAACCGAATTGAAGAAGAACGCTTTTTGCGGAATCAAGATTTCCCGCAAGTTGTGGCCGACAGCGTACGTTCGCAAATACGGCGTTACGAACTTGTGGAAATACAATCTTCCCGAGGGTTGGCGGCTGATTTATACAATCGTCGGCAACGAAGTCGAAATTATTTCCGTCATCCTAGAGTGGTTCGACCACCCGCATTACGCAAAACGCTTCGGCTACAAGAAACGCTAAAATAAACGCTGAAAACGCGTTACTGTCTCTTTTTCTCGTCGGCAGCGAACTTCGGCACGACGATTTCCGGCTTCGCAATGCGCGCGCCGCTTCCCGCGGGCGTCAAGTCGCCCCAACACGGCGCTGTCGCGCCGAAACAATCAAAAACTCGTTTTGAAGCGGTTGGCGTTATCGGACTCAAGCACAACGCGAGCGCATAAGACGCGCTCGCGCTCAACGCGAGGACGTTGCGCGCCTCGACGGGCTGCGCGCCGCTGCCCTTGAACAAAGCCCAAGGCTCGCGCGCGTTGAAAAAACGGTTGCATTCGTCCGCGAAGCGCATCGACGCGTCCACTGCGTTCTTGAGTTCGCACGCCTCGAACTCTTTTCCAACAACGCTAGCGAGTTCCTTGGTTTTGGCGGCGAAAACCTCATCTTCTTTGGTGAGCGAAGCGTCCGCGATTTCCGGAACCAGCGAATCGGTTTTCGCGTTGATGAACGAAAGCGAGCGGTAAGCGAAATTCCCGAAAGCGTTTGCGAGTTCAGCGTCGTTCCGTTCGACGAGACTCTTCTCGTTGAAGTCTCCGTCCGCGCCGAACGAGATTTCGCGGAACAAGAAGTAACGCAGCGCGTCAACCGAGTATTTTCGCGACAACGCGATTGGATCGATCGCGTTGCCGAGCGACTTGCTCATTTTTTGTCCGTTCACCGTCAAGAAGCCGTGCGCAACAATCGTTTTAGGCAAAGCGTATTCCGCGCTGAGCAGCATGGCGGGCCAAATCACGCAGTGAAACCTGAGGATGTCGGCGGCCATCAATTGTACGTCGGCTGGCCAACGCCCTGGCGCGCCGCTCACGTAATTGAGCAAGGCGTCGAACCAAACCCAGAAGCACTGCGTTTCGTCGTCCGGAAGCGGAATGCCCCAACCCGCGTTGGGGCGCGAGACGCTGACGTCTTTCAGCCCGCTTTTGATGAACGCTTTGACTTCGTTGCGCCGCGTTTCTGGTTTGATGAAGTCTGGGTTTTCTTCAATGTGTTTCAAAACCGCGCTTGAATATTTCGTTAGCTTGAAAAAGTAATTGTCTTCCTTCAAGCGCTTTGGCTCGGTTTTGTGCAACGGGCACTTTCCTTCGATCAGGTCGTTTTCGCTTACGAACGCTTCGCACCCTTCGCAGTACAACCCTTCGTAAACGCCTTTGTAAACATCGCCCTTCGATTTCACGCGCCGGTAAAAATCGTAAACTACTTCCGCGTGGCGCTTCTCTGTCGTGCGGATGAAGCCGTCGTGCGTTATCCCAAGCGTTTTCCAAGCCTCGCGCCACTTCACAGCCATGTCGTCTGCGTACTTTTGAATCGCCGGGCGTCCTTCGAATCCCTTGGCTTTAGCTGCCTGCACGGTTTTCGTCGAATTCTCGTCGAGCCCCGTCAAAAAGAAAACGTCGTCGCCGCGCAGGCGGTGGAAGCGCGCGAGCGCGTCCGCCGCGAAAGTAGTGTAAGCGTGTCCAACGCTTGGAACGTCATTAATGTAGTATATTGGCGTAGTCAAGTAAACTTTTTTCATTTTTTTCCCTCTTGAGTCTTTCCAACACGTTTTTTTCAGCCATCAACGTATCCTTGCGCCGTTTGGCGTGCTTCGTGCACGGCTTGATGAATGCGATGAGTTGGAGCAGCGTTTTCATTTTCCGTGTTCGCAGGACCCACACATCTTTGTTTGTAGCAACTCCCCTTTTGTCTATAAACCCGCCTTCAACTGATTTTACCGGTTCTCCTATTTCTACGCCCAGCTTTCTAAGCTTATTAGCGCTCTGTGTTAAAATGTTTTTGTCGTACGAGCCCAGCGAAAAAACGGCGAATCCGTTGGACACGCCAAAATGGCCTTCCGCGTCGATGTACCCCGCCAGAAAAGAAGCAAAAGCCGCATCGTCGTTTAAAATCCATGGTTCTATTTCATCTTCATGCTTAAGCAAGAAGTTGAACGAAAGGTTCAAGTAGCAGCTTATCGTGCGGTTTCCTTTAATTCCTTTCGAAATTCCGCAATAACCGTAATTCTCGAACAAAGACTGAATCAAGTCTATTTGCTCTTTTTTTGTTGACGTACATTGAACGACGACTGTTTGGCCGTACCTTCGTTTTTTTACGTACAAGTCACCGATTCTAAACCCAATCAAGTACGCTTTTTCAGTTTCAGAACCTGAAAAATTTTTTCTTTCGTGTCTGGCCGATGCGGTTGCCGCAATGTTTTTTGATCTGCGTTCAATCGTGAGGCTAATAGCGTCGTCGGTACGGCGGAGCGGAATTCCGTACCGCTTCATTTTGTTGTAGACGGCGGAAGGCGAACAGCGATAAATTTCAGCTATCTGGTAAGTGGATAGCTTTTCGTTAAAGTAAAGCCTTTTCAGTTCTTCTTCGGGTAACGCGTATTTAACTGGGTGCTTAATCATTTTGCTTGTTTCCGATTTGCCGCGAGCATTTATCCCGAACTCTTTCATTTTAGTTAAAACGGTTGATTTGCCGCAGCTGAAGCGTTTGGCTATTTCGCGACTCGACTGCTTTTCCTTTAGGTATGACTCCTCCAGCTCTTCTTTGGAAATTGCGACTATTTTAGCCAAGTCCGTCACATCTCTTACTTTTTTATGAATTCCTCGACTAGCTTTTCAATTTTTGTAGAAACCTTGAAGCCCTCTTTTTTACACAAGTCCTTAAATCGCTTGAGTATGCCTCTGTCGATTGTTATAGTCAGTTTTTCCTTCATCCGTATCACCACGTATTTATATGTATTTATAGGTATTTATCCCTTTCGCTTTTTTGGTTATACTCGATATTTCCTTAATAATACTGCCTTCGGGTGCCCAAGAATCCTGCCTTCGCGAATCTTGTGCGAGCCGAACGGCGCGCGCAGCACGGCGTAATCGCCGTTGCTGAGCTCGCGCAGCTCGCTGGCGAACAAAACTATCGTTTGAAGCGAAGCCGTCGGCGTGGCAGGTTCGACGGGCGAGTGAGCGAAAGGAAAAACGATTACCGCCTCTGCCAAGAGGTCGCGCGCGAGCGCGTCTTCGAGGAAAGAAAGTTTGCCTTTCATTCCCGTTCTCCAAACAAAGTAATCCCTGTGTTCGAGGAGGACTATCACGATTCAATCACCGTTGCGGAAGCAAGCAAGGCGGTTGAAAAAAGCGAAGCCGCCGCGAAGTAGGGAAAAAGAAAAAACTTTTTTGGGCGCGCGGGTTTGAGTCGCGTTTCAGGCAACGGGTTTCGCGCCGCGCGGTTTTCAAGCAGCGAAGCAAAGCGAATAAATCGGCTTGCCCGGCTTCCAGCTGTTTTTAATGAGCCGCATGTCGTTGCGTTCGTTGAAGCCGTGCGCTGCTTTCGTCATGAAAAAAATCCTTTACTGTTTCCGCCGCCGCGGCTTTTAAAACTTGCTTTCAAGCCTCAAACCTTGCTTTTCGGTTTGGCGCGGTGCTCGCTCGGTTTTTCCGTTTTCTTGACTTCGACGCCCGCGGGCTTGCCCTTCAACAAGAAGAAAACGG
>JAZDKN010000066.1:0-3147 GCA_043803065.1 Microcaldota archaeon | reverse complement strand
GAATACTGCAAGAGCGACAGCATCGCTTGCCTCGAACTCGCCTTGCACTTTCTTCCGCTCGAGCTCGCGCTGTCGCGCGTCAGCGGCGTTCCTTTCGCCGATTCCTCGCGCGCGACTACGGGGCAGCTCGTGGAAGCGTTGCTCGTGCGCGAGGCTTTCAGCCGAAACGAAATCGTGCCGAACAAGCCGGAAGGCAGCGAGGCGGCGCGCCGCGCTAACAACCCGATTCAAGGAGCGTTCGTCGCTACGCCTGAGGCTGGCGTTTATGAGAATATCGCCGTACTCGATTTTCGCTCGCTGTATCCGTCGATTATAATCAGCCACAACGTTGATCTCGCTACGCTGAATTGCGAATGCTGTTCTGAGAAGGAATCCTTTGTTTCGCCTCAGGGACATCGTTTTTGCGCGAAGCGGCGGGGCATAATCCCCGAAACGCTGAACAAAATAATCGACGAACGCGTCGCGTTGAAAAAGAAAATGAAAGCGTTGGCGCGCGATTCCAAAGAGTATTCGCAACTCGACGCTCGCCAGTGGGCGCTCAAGATTATCGCGAACTCGTTTTACGGTTACCTCGGTTACTCGCGTTCGCGTTGGTATTCGCGCGAGGCGGCGGAAAGCGTGACCGCTTGGGGCAGGCAATACATTCAGGACACTATGAAGAAAGCTGAGGAAAACGGTTTCAAGGTGTTGTACGGGGACAGCGTTACTTCGGACCGACTCGTCGTGTTGCTTGACGAAAACGGGTTTTTACACGTCAAAAACATTGAAGAATTTTTCGAAGAACGAAAAAGTGCGACGGAAAAATTCGGGGAAAAAGAAGTCGTCCGCGCGAACGGCTGGAAGTGCTTGAGCGTAAATCCCGCCACCAAAAAACGGAGTGGAAGAACGTAATCGAAGTAATCCGGCACAAGACGGACAAACGGATTTACCGCATCAACCAAAAGTTCGGGGAAACGCGAGTAACCGAAGACCACTCGCTGATGGCCGATACGCACGATGGACTCGTCGAAATAAAAGCGGAACAAGCGCCGAAATTCAAGCTCGCTCAAGCGCGGATGCTGCCGAATGAAAACGAGGTAAAAGAAATAAATGTTTTTGACGCGTTGAAAGACTATTCCCAAAACATCGTTTACAAGGGCCAAAAGAAAATCAAAAACGTCAAGTGCGACGAGGAAAGCGTTTGGTTCAACTGGATGAAAGACACAAAACCAGTCAAAGTAAAGAAAATCATCAAGACGGACACGCCAGAATTCGAATCTTTGTGCAGGCTGCTTGCGGCTTACTGCGCCGAAGGCAGTTCCTCGACGATAGAAACCACGTCTTCTCGCACTGGCGCAAGCATAGCCGGAGAAGAAAAATGGCTTGAAGAACTCAAAAAGGATTACAAAAAACTGTTTTCCAACGTCAAAACTAGCGTCATCCGTTCAACCAAGAAAAAACGCCATTTGCATTACGTCACCGAAGACGGATCTGAAAAAACGACGGACTACGAAGACCACACGCACAAGCTTCAAATGATGAACGCGCTCAGCGCCGTTTTCTTCAAAATGTTTTGCGGGCAAAAAAGCACTGGAAAAAAACTACCAGAATTCATCTACAACGTTCCGAACGAGTACAAACGCATATTCTTGAACAAGTTGTTGGAAGGAGACGGCAGCAGAAGCGTGAACAAGCGACTCGGCTACTCTGACGAATACAAGAAGAAAAACTTTTCTTACACCTCTCAATCAACTGCATTAGTAAGCGGTTTAAGTGTGCTGCTCAGACAACTCGGCATAAACCACTCTATTCATTATCGCGAGAAAAAGACGGCATATGCAATCAAGACGTCAGATAAGTACAACGAGCGAGTCAAAACAAGGATAACACAAGAAAAATACGTCGGCTGGGTTTACGACTTGAGCGTCGAAGACAACCACACGTTCGTAGACGCGTGCGGACAAATCGTTTTGCACAATACGGATTCGCTCATGCTGCTTTACGGGAAAGGCGGGGAAGAGAAAGTAAAGGAATTCCAGAAGAGCGTTAACGCTGCGCTGCCCGAGAAAATGGAGCTCGAACTCGAAGACTTTTACCCGCGCGGAATCTTCGTCGCGAAAAAACAGGAAGGCGGCAAAGGCGAGCGCGGAGCCAAGAAAAAATACGCGCTGATCAACCGCGAGGGAAAAATCAAGATTCGCGGTTTCGAGCTCGTGCGCCGCGATTGGTCGCGAATCGCGCGCAACACGCAGCGCGAAGTTTTGCGTATTCTGCTCAGCGAGGGAGACGTTCGCAAGGCGGTCGAACTCGTGCGCGAGACTATAGCGCGGCTGAAAGCCGGAGAAGTGCCGCTCGAGGAATGCGTGGTGTACACGCAATTGCAGAAGAGCACCGCATCTTACGAAATCAAGAGTCCCGAACTCAGCGCGGTGTTGCACGGCCGAAAAGCGGGTTTAACGATTCCTGAGGGAAGCGTTGTCGCTTACGTGATAACGAAGAAAGGAAACTCGATTTCCGAGAAAGCGCAAGTCGCGGAACTCGCGCGTGATTACGACGCGGATTATTACATAAACAACCAAATCATGCCGGCCGTACTCAAAATTCTCGGCGCGCTCGGAGTCGACGCGGGGGACATAAAGACTAAAGGAACGCAATCCAAGCTCGGCGGCTGGTAAAAAAACGTTTTTATATTCGCTGCGTTTTAAGATAATTCCGAATAAACGATAAAAAGAAGGTGGTGGAAAAGTGGACTTGATTTTTTGGGCAATAATAATACTAATCGTCGTCATAGTGGCGTTCATCATTCTAGCGTACAACGGTTTCGTGCAGAAGAAGGTGCGCGTCGAAAACGCGTGGTCGCAAATCGATGTGCAACTCAAGAAAAGGTTCGACTTGGTGCCGAACCTCGTCGAAACCGTGAAAGGCTACGCTAAGCACGAGCGCGAAGTCTTTGAGAACGTTACCAAGGCGCGCGCGCAAATGATGGGCGCGGGAACGCTCACCGATAAAGCGAAAGCGAGCGACGCGCTGACTGGCGCACTCAAATCGCTGTTCGCGATAGCCGAGAATTACCCGCAGTTGAAAGCCAACGAAAACTTCAAGTTACTGCAAGAGCAGCTCGAGGGACTGGAAAGCAAAATCGCTTACTCCCGCCAATTCTACAACGAC
>JAZDKN010000065.1:0-4275 GCA_043803065.1 Microcaldota archaeon | reverse complement strand
ACATTGACAAGAGCGTGCAAACAGTAGCTATACACCCGAATAAGAGAATAGTAGAACTCCGGGATGAACTTACAAAGCACGGCGCCGACCGCGTTACACACGTAGGCAAAATGGGCTACTTTGCAACTGGCGCGCCGCACGAAGGAATCTATCCCCTGTCTCGTCTTGTGAGATGGGTAAAAAGTAGGTAACATCTAAAGCTGGTTGAAGTATTCTCAGCTCGTGCCGAAACATACTCGGCAAGTCTTTTTAGTGTTCAGGAAACCAGTTGGCGAGTTTCGGCACGAAATAACAGCCGGCGTCGAACGCGAATACGGCGCCGAAGAAAATCCAGTTGCCTGTAATCGCGCTCAGCACGAGCGACGACGCTTCAAGGAGAACGCGCGAGCCGAGAATCGTTTCGACGAGAGAACGTTTCGCTTTACCTGGTTTGTTGCGCTTGTTCAGCTTGCCCGTCAGTTCGTGCAAGTCTTCGTCTAGAAAAGCCGCGGCGGTAAAACAGACGAGGGGAAGGAACAACGGCGCGGTGTTGAGAAGCAACGCAGTCAAAAACAGTACGCCTACTGCCGTGCCGTGTTGTCTGGAATCGATTTTTCCGCCTAAAAGCACGCCTAGCACTATGCCGAAGACGACGGCAGCGAATGCAGGCGAAGCAGCCGCAAGAATGCCGCCGCCGAAGCCGTAAGCAACGGCCGCAGCGAGCGTAAAGTGGGCGTAGCGTTTGTCGCACTCGAAAGCGTCCGTGAAGCGCGATAAAACGCCTATCGCGAAAAACAAGAGTAGTCCGGCAACAATAGCGTAGTCGAACACGCAACCCCCACCTCCAAGCGTCCTTTGCGCTCAAGGCGTTACGATGCCGAGATTAATACGCTTTGCGCCGGTAAACTGGAAAAAGAAGTCGGTAAAGAAAATCAGGCGCTTACGACGAATCGGCTTGCGGTTGCTTTGTTCTTGTAGCAAACCTCGCAGTAGAAAAGCGTTTGTCCGCCGAAGTTCTTCTCGCGCGTCGCGGAAGCGCCGCACCCCGCGCAAACGTACTGCCCTTTTATTTGAATCGCGTCTTTCACGCGTGCACCAACTCTAGGATTAAACGCCGTCTAGCTTTCCGGTTAAAACCAAAGTAGTCTAAAAAACACGTCATGCTTTCCCGCCTTTTCGCCTATAACCCGTTCATTGAACGGTTAAAACAGAGCTCGGAACTTTATCGGAAATCCGAACGCCGCACTTTTTGCAGAAACGCCGGTTGCCGTGCGTCCAACCTCCGCAAGACCAGCAAATCACGAAAACCCCCGAAAAATAGAGCGCGCGGCGTAAGAAATAAGTTTGGTAGAACAAAAATCAACTAAAAGTTGATTTCAGCTTGGCGGCGTCGGCAGCGCTTATTTCTTGAAGTATTTCAACGTTTCCTCGCGAATCTGTTCCGCGACTGCGGCGTTCTTCACAATCACAAGGTTTATCGGCGCTTTGAAGTCGTGAAAGAAGGAAAACAATTCCTTGAGGGACAAGCCTGACGCGCGAATGTTGCCGCGGTACAACGAGTCGAATATTCTCTTGATTTCCGGCGGAAAGTGGACGTAAAACACGTAGTCGTCTTCCACGACGACGTCGCACTCGCTCGCGCAAGGCACGCCGTATTTCATCTTCGTGCCCGACTTCTCATAGTACTTTCCGAGCAACTTGTCCGCAAAAGTGTTTCCCTCTACCAAAACGAAGCAGTGAATGCAGGAAAACACCGTATTAAGTTTCTTATAGTCTTCCTTGGAAAAGAAAATGCCGGGCCATGTGTGCTTCCAACGCGCAACGCCGCGCTTCTTCGTCTTGCCGCTTATCTCTTCGAACGCGTCAAGCAAGAAAACCGCCAACTCTATGAGCGTCGAAAACTGTAGGCTTTGAGGTCGCAATTCGCTTTGAACCAAAATGTCTTTTGTGCTAGCGGGCTGCGATGACTCCGCAAAACGCTTCAACGAACCAAGCCAATCGCGCGACAAAGAGTAAAGCCGCCCCGTTTTCTCTGCGACGCCTTCACGTTCGAGTTTTTGCAGCGCCTTGTGAACCGCCTGGTAAGAAAAAGATGCGCCGCCCGCTTTGATGTGCGCGTGAATTTGCTTGGCGCTTAGTGGCTGCTTCTCGCTAAGAGTCTTAACGATTAAACTGCAGGTATCGCCGCCCTCCAACGCCGGCAAAAACAACGCCACGAAGTCCACCCACCCAAAACCTTTGACTGGCGGGGTTAAAAAATCAACTGTTCGTTGATTTCCGCGTTATTGATCAGCGTTTTCCTCGTGTTCGTGCGCCGCAGTTTTTTGGATTCGCTGGTGTTCGGATTCAAGCTCCATCGGAATTGATTTACCAATTTTGGAATAATAGTCGTATATCGCTTCATGTAGTCCATCCGCAGCTAAATTGGAACAGTGTTCTTTGATTTTAGGCAAGCCTCCAAGTTCGCTGGAAACATCGCCGCGCATAATCTTCAGCGCTTCCTCGAGCGTTTTGCCTTTCGCGAGGTCTGTAATCATGCTGCTCGTCGCGATCGCGGCGGCGCATCCGAAAGTCGTGAATTTTACATCCTCGATTTTGTCGTCCTTGACTTTGATGAAGATTCGCATCAAGTCCCCGCAGTTGTGAACTGCCACCGAAGGAGTAACGTAACTATGGCTTTCGTTGACTGTAAGATTGTAAACTAAGCCTTCGTAGGACTCTCGATCAACGGACGTTATCGGCATAAAAGCGTATCCGTCGGCGACCCAGTAATCGATGGAAACGAATTTTTTTACGACGAGTTCTTCGCCAAGCAGTCGAGCTATTTTTTCAGCTCCACTTCTGCCGACGTGAATGCGGTAAGCTTCGCGGTGGCGCACGCCGTTTACTGTCTTCTCACTTTCTCGATAAAACGATGAAACTACACCCTGCCTCAACAAAAGCGCTTTAACTTGTTCTGCTAACTTGTGCGAGATCGTCGCGTAACCCGCGCGAGGAATTCTTTTGTTCAGAAAGCCGTCGCCGAGCCAAAGACCCTTCAAGAGTTGTTTTTGTTTTTCTGGCGGCAAACGCATCATGAATTCAGGAATAAACTTCGCATCTGCGCCTTTTCCAAATAAGAATTTGAAAAACCTAACGAAGTGGACGTTGTTGACATGCACATGAATCGTATGGCGGGCGGGAATTGTTTTTTTCTTAGCAGGTAATCTAAAAATAATTTGCACTAAGCGCATCACGTCGTTGGCCAGAGACTCTTCCTTGGAAGAAAAAGTGAAAATGGCTCGAACTTTAGTTGTTTTCTCTATGAGGCTTCCCTCAGAAAGAAAATAACCCGCGAGCCTAAGAAAATCTGCGTTAACGGGAATCTTTTCGGGAATGTCAACGCTTCTGTAGTCAAAGCGCTTATGCTGAACGTTAGTCACTAATTCCAAGACATCGCGCGTTTCTTTTACCACCGGGTAAACGCACAAATCGCCTTTGGAAAGCAGTCGCGCTTCAACCCACCCCATCGGAAGCTTCCTTTTGTTTTCATTCCTAAAATAATAACTGCCTTCGGGAACTTTAACTGCTAAAACATTGTGTTCCGGCGTCAAGCGCGTTTCACCAAAACAATTTCGTATGCGAACCAAGTCGCCTTTAAACAACCGAGAACCAATCGAGGCTACCTCGTAAAACTCGCCGTCGTGGCCAAGAACCCGCTCGCCAACCAAAACCAAGTCAATTTGTTTGTTTTCAGGATTCGCTACGACTAGTTCATGAGGCGGCAAGCACACAGGATTCCCAACTTCGCCTACTCCGTCGGGATTCTGCATTTCGCCCGCGTTGTGCGGATGCAAAAACAAGTCCATGACTTTCTCGGAATACAAGCCCCTTTTCTGTTTTTCTTCAGCCACGCAAACCACCGAACGTCAAAATCACTTCTTCAAAGCGCTGAACGAACGCAATTCCTTCACGACCTTGTCCACACACTCGCCCGCGAAATCGATTTCCTCGCGCGTGTTGAAGCGGCTCAGCGTCAAGCGCAGCGAGCCGTGCGCTTGAACGTGCGACAAACCCATCGCAAGCAGCACGCGGCTCGGCTTGAGCGAAGCGTTCGAGCACGCGCTTCCCGTCGAACCGCAAACGCCAAGCGCGTCGAGGCGAAGCACGAGTCCCTCGCCTTCGATTGCGTCGAAGCGGAAGTGAGCGTTGTTGCACAAGCGCTTGTCACCGCCGTCTCCCGCACCGGCGTCCGCGCCGTTAAGGTAAGCGCCGTCGACTTCCAAAACTCTTTTTATCAAAGCGTCGCGCAACTCG
>JAZDKN010000064.1:0-2517 GCA_043803065.1 Microcaldota archaeon | reverse complement strand
CCGCCGTCGTGAGCCAGCAGACGGGCTTGGCAGCCGCTTTCCCGGCGAAAGAACCAGACATCGTGGAAAAGACGGCTCAACTAGACAAAGCATCCATCGTCTTGATAAACTCCATCGTTACTGGAAAAGCGATCATGCCTTCCTTTAAACTAGTTCAAGGCGGAGCGAGTGGTGGCGGGAGCAGTGACGCGGGCATTGTAGGAACTTGGCAGTCAACCGAGGAAACGCTCACGTTTCTGGCGAATGGACAGTTTAGCGGCATCGGCACTTCAGGAGCCTTTTCTGGCACTTACTCGTTTCAAGGAAACGTCTTGACCGCCAACTACTTGACTCCCGCTCAGGCGACGGTCCAGTTCACGTTTTCCGTCGCGGGAAACACGCTCCAAATATCGCACCCGCAAGTAGGCACGACTACTTACGCGCGAGTCGGCGCGGCTGCAAGCGCAACCGACGGCGCAGCCAGTGGCGACGTCGTCGAAAACGCGAAAAACTTGGCGGTCGTCAAGGAGGAAGGCGTGGGCGCGAAGGTGTTGTCTGAAGATTTGATGAACGGCGCGAGCGGAACTGGATTCATCGTCTCGTCGGACGGCTACATCGTGACTAACGCGCACGTCGTCCTCGCGGAGCAAAAGCCCGAGGACATGCTAGTGAACGCGTTGTTCAACAGTTTCGCGAATCAGTTGTACGCCGAAGCGTCGCAGTACTACAACATCAAGCCCGAAGACAAGGATGCGGTAGTGGAAATCCTGCTGGAAAAATTCATCGACTACTTTAACCAGTACGGGCAGATTACGGACGTCGCGACGAATTACTACGTTTTGAACGGCGTCGCCAGTCCCGGCGAAGACTTGAAAGTAAAGAGTTGGGTTTCCGTGCTCAAGAAGGAGGGAACTGTTTTCGAGAAAATAGGCGACGAGTACAGTTGGGGCCGGGACATCGCGGTAATCAAAGTCGACAAGACGAATTTGCCTACGGTGAAGCTCGGCGACTCGAACGCGGTGCAAGTCGGGGAAAAAGTGTTCATCATAGGCTATCCCGGCACGAAGATGGATGAATTGTTCAAGCCGGAATCCTTGCTCGAGCCGACGGTAACGCAAGGAATAATCAGCGCGCGCCGCACCCTGAAAAACGGTTTGGAGACGCTTCAGACGGACGCTGCAATCAACCACGGGAACAGCGGCGGGCCAGTATTCAACGACCGGGGAGAAGTAATCGGAATCGCTACCTTCGGCACCGGGCCCGAAGAAGGAATCGAGGCGATAAAGTTCGCGATGCCGATTAATCTTGCAAAAGAATACTTAAACGAGTTGAACGTGAAAAACGAGGCGACCGCGATTGACGCGAAGTATTCCGAAGCGCTCGAAGCGTTTTGGAAGAAGGATTGTTACGCCGCGTTGCCGAAGTTGAAGGAAGTCCTCGTGTTGTACCCCGAGCATCCTTACGTTCAAGACTACGTCAACGCTTGCGAGCGAGCGATTCAAGCCGGCGAGATACAGAAGCCCTTTGATTCAACCATCGGAATAATAATCGCGGTAGTGCTTATCGTCGCGGCGGTCGCTTTCTACTTTTTCAGGAGGAAGGGCGCGTCGCTTCCTTCGATTTCGCTTCCTTCCACCGCTTCGAAAGGCGGCGGCAAAAAAGGAAGGTTTTGCCCGAGCTGCGGCGCGTCGCTCACGCCTAGCGAAAAGTATTGCGGCGGGTGCGGAAAAAAACTCTCGTAACTGTAACCGCCGCCGGACGCCGCTGGAACTCAAAACCGTTTTTAATCGCGGCTTCCTTGCGTTAATCGTGGTTTTCATGGGATTCCTCGACTCGATCGCCGGTTCGCTGTCGCTCGACTCACTCTTCCTGCGCAAGAAGCCGAAGCACACGCTGAAATGGTCTCTGCCGGAAGCGAGGCTTTCGATTCCAATCGAGCACTGCAACAAGACGGTTGCGTCGCTCGAGAAGGCGAGGGCGCGTTTCGCCGGAGGCGGAGTGTTCAACGACGTCGTGCACGCGAAACAATACGCTGAAGGAGTTTACGCGTACTTCATCGTGCGCACGGACGTGCGCACTGAAAAAGAATCGCTTTTTGCTGATGCTTACATGCTGCAAGAGGAAGACAAGCTCGGACTAGATTTGACGGCAGGGTTTCCCGTCGACGAGGACCTCGCAAAACTCGGTTACGAGAAAGCGTTGGAGCGCCGAGTTGAAGAATGGCGGTTCGTTTACGGAGCGGTGCGCGCCTGCGTTTTCGAAATCGCGGGGTTCGGCAAATTTTTGGAAATCGCGTTGCCCGCGACGAAGCTCGAGAAGGCGCGCGAGGCGAGTGAGAAAGTCGCTTTTGCGCTCATCGCGAAGCTCGGTTTGCGCAAAGACGACGTTATTCCGACGGACGTCATCACGCTGCAACTGCTTTCGCAGCAAGGCGCGCTCGCACCGCAAGGAACGCAAGAAGCTGGAAGCGAGGCGCGCCGCGCGGCTGGCGGCAAAGTGGGTGGCAAGGCAGCGAAATTCGGCGGAGACTTCAAGCTA
>JAZDKN010000063.1:0-3765 GCA_043803065.1 Microcaldota archaeon | reverse complement strand
AGTCGAATATTTCGCGAACAAGGCGTCGCTTACTGCGCTCGTGACTTCATCTCGCGTGCGCGCGCTCAGCATTGTCGCGATTAGGATTTGAAACGGCGTTTCGTGACGCTGGCTCGCAAGCGATTCAAGCATGGTTTGTGAGCGATATCGGTTTTCGAGGCGACGCAGCACTAAGCTAATAGTTTTTCCGGAAACCATGTGGGCGTCACTTTATTCAAGCGAGGAGCGCCGCACCTACCGCGGTCGCGTATTCGCCGTTTTTCGGGAAAACGCTTGCGACGCCGAAGAGTTTCGCGGCTGCCGCGGCGCGCTCCCTGAAAAACTTGTTTTTCGCCGGCACTCGGCCGCTGAAAACTATTTTCTGCATTCCCGCTGTTCGCGCGGCGAACGCGGCGGATACGCCAACGCTCTCACCCACTAGCGTTATTACGCTTAGCGCGATGTCTTCTTTTTTCGGCGTTCCTGGAAGCATCGTGACTTTTCCGAGGTTCGAGGCTGTCGCAGTTGCGGGAATGATTCCGATTCCGCCGCCGACTATTTCGTTTACGGTTAAATCTAGTCTTGGCTTGCCGCGCTTAGCGTAAGCTTCCAAATCCCACGCGCGTTTGGCTAGTAAGAGTTTCGCAAGTCCGTCGAGCGTTCCTCCGCCGACGCCTGTTCCGCCTATGTGTTTTACGCTTGCGCCGTCTACTGCGACGAAAGGCGTTCCCGTGCCCACGTTAGCCGCGAGAAACTTTTTTTCTTCGCTTAGGAACGCGGCGCCGAATCCCACGCACAGGATTTCGTCGACTCTCTTGAATCCGCTGCACGAGGCGAGTCGTTTGCCGCCGGTGCACGCGAATACGGGGCACGCGCTGCCGCTCGTGTTTTCGTTCACGAAGTCCTTGAGCGAAGTGTTCGAGTATTGCGTCGTAGGAACGCTTCTGACTGCGGACAGTTTCTTATTTTCGAGCACTACGAGGTCGGTGTTGGATATCCCGCAGTCTATTCCAACTCGCAATTCAGCCACTAGTTCCCACCCACTGCAAAAGATTAAGAGTCGTTGCTTTTCGTCGCGTTTGTCGGAAAGCGTTACGACTCAGAATTTAATAAACCCAGCGGCAAAACTCGACAAAGCCAAAAGCACGCCTATTAAACCTTCCCCGCTGATTAAGCCCGCCGCGATTAGGCGCCAGAAATCGGTTTTGCGCGCCCTGTCAATCGCCAGCCGCGCGAGTCCGCCCGCGAACATGGGCACGCTGAGCTCGATGGGGACGTACATTCCTATTCCGAACGCGACTGCTATTACGCCGTAATTGAAGTGCAGTGCGGCGAGCGTCGCGAGCGCGCCGATTATTGCGCCGATAAGCAGCGAAGTCGAGAGCGTTGTCGCGCCGATTATTTCTTTTACCGCTACCGCCTGCGGAGCTGGCAAATTCAGCGTTCCGATTCCTTGAGTTTGGTCGAGCGCAATCAAGACGACTCCGATGACGAGCGAGGAAACGACGACGCTCAGCAGTTGCGCGTAGATTTGGTTGATTGGTTTCGCGCGCAACTCGTGCCCCGCCTTAAAGTCTTGCAGAAAATCGCCGCCCATGCCTGCAGCGATGCAGACTACTGCGGCGAGGAGCGCGAGCGGAACCGCGGCGAAGCCGAAAGCTAGTTTCGCCGCAATGAGCACGATGAGCGCGAAAATCTCCATGGGGTCGACGTTCATTTCGCCTGTCACGCGTCCTCCGACGTAAGCCATCGCGAACGCGCCGATAATCGCGATTACGCTCAAGACGACGTCTAAACCGGTTATTATCGTGAACAAGCCCACGCAAGCGATTATGAGTAGGCTAGTCCACTTGCGTTTTATTCCGGTTGTTTTCTCGGTCGCGCGGTAGTCCGAAAATATTTTCTTGAGCTCGGGGAACCCGCGCAGCAAGAAGAACGCTATTGCCGCGCCGATAACGATTCCGATGCCTATTGGTTTCGCCAGTCCTGCGAGCGCGACCGCTTTGTCGGCGAAAGCGCCGCTCGAGACGAGCCAAGGAACAAGCGCGAAGTGCGTTGTTACAGCGCCGAGGAACCACGCCCCTGTGAAAAGCGGTCCGATGAGGAATCCGCCCGCGAGCGGAATCAACGAAACCGACGTTCCGAATGAGAACAAGCGGCTTGCGCTCGCTTTCAGCGTTTCGAGATTTACGACGCCGGGCAGCGCGCCGAGTCCGTCGCGGATAAACGCAAACGCTGCGCCGACTCCGAACGCGGCGAACAGCGTTTTCGCTTTTTTTCCGCCAGCATCGCCAGCGCGAATCAGCGCCGCTGCGGCGGCGCCGTCGGCGAAAGGCAGTTTGTTTTTAACTATCAGTTGTTCGCGCAACGGAATCGTGAATACTACGCCCGCGATGCCTCCCACGAGCGCCGCAGCGGTTATTTCCCAGACGCTTACTTTGAGTCCCAGCATCCAAATAGCGGGAATAGTGAAGATTATGCCTGCAGCGAGTAGTCCGCCCGTGCTTCCGGCTGTTTGCATTACGACGATTTCGCGGCTGTTCGTTTTTCCGAGCAGCGTGAGCGCCGCGAGCGAGACGAGCGAAGTCGTCACGATCGGCCAGTAAACTCCTCCGATTTTGAGTCCCGCGTAAGCGGAGTACATCGTGACTAGCGCGGCGAGCACGCAACCGAGAATGAGCGCGCGAGGCGTTAACTCGTCATTTCGCCTGCCAGCTGTTTTCTTCAAAGCAATCACAATCAACAAGTCAAGCCGTTCACTGCGTTTATCGTCAATACGCTTAATCTTCGATGCGCTTAATCTGCTTAATTCGTTCAACCAAACGGCTTTATTTTGGGCGCGTTTAAAAAACAGCATGCCCACGACGCTTGTCGTAAAAATCGCCTGCCGCGATGCGGAGCGCGCGAGACGCGAACTCGCCGACGCTGGCGTGCTGCGCAAAGACGCGGTTCCGCAACGCACTCCTGAATTCGTTTTTTTTCCAATCACCAAAAAAATTCCGCTGCGCGTTGCGCATTCTTTTTCGCGCAAGCGGCTCGCAAGCCGCGTCAGCGCGCAGCCGTTCAAGCGCGCAATCAGCGGATTTCTTTCGAAGCGCGAGCTAGGCGCAGCGGTGACGAGCTTCGACTTGATCGGCGGAATCGCGGTAATCCAGGTTCCGGCGCGCCTCGAGAAAAAGAAGAAGAAAATCGCGCGCGCTCTTCTCGGCGCGAACAACCGGATTGAAACCGTTTTGCGCAAGACGGGCGGCAGGCGCGGCGAATACCGCGTGCAGCGCGTCGAGTGGCTTGCGGGCGCGAAAACGTTCGCGGCAACGCACAAGGAAAACGGCTGCTTTTTCCGCGTCGACTTGCGCCGCGCTTACTACTCGCCGCGCTTGAGCACGGAACGCCAGCGAATCGCTTCTTTAGTGAAAAAGAACGAACGCGTGCTCGTGCCGTTCGCGGGAGTTGGGCCGTTCGCGATTCCGATTGCGAAGCAAAGCAAAGCCGTCGAAGTAATTGCAATCGAGTTGAACCCTGCGGCAGTGAAGCTTTTGCGCGAAAACGTTGCGCTGAATCGCGTGAGCGAGCGCGTGCGCGTAATCGAAGGCGACGCCCTCAAAATCATGAGCTCGAAGGAATTTCGCAGCTGGGCCGACAGAATCGTCATGCCTCTGCCGCATTCCGCGCGCTCGTTTCTTCCGGCTGCGTTGAAGGCGTTAAAGCGCGGCGGCGTGATTCACTTTTATCGCATCGTTGAAAAACGCAGTGGCGCGCACGGGGGCGAAAGGGAACTCGAGCGGG
>JAZDKN010000062.1:0-7490 GCA_043803065.1 Microcaldota archaeon | reverse complement strand
CTCCTGCCGAATCTCACCGCGCTGCAAAACGTGGAAATCGCGATGTCGATAAGCGAATTGCCGAATAAAGAGCGCGCGGAAAAAGCCAAGCGGCTGTTGAAGTTGGTCGACTTATCCGAGCGGGAAACTCACGTTCCGAGCGAGCTCAGCGGCGGAGAAAAGCAGCGCGTAGCGGTGGCGCGGGCGTTGGCGAACGACCCGTCTTTTCTTCTCGCGGACGAGCCTACGGGCAATCTCGACTCGAAGTCAGGTACGGACGTGATGAACTTGATTCGCGACTTGTGGAAGACTAAGCAAACCACGATAGTCATGGTGACTCACGAGCCGGTAGTCGCGCAGTACAGCCAGCGCGCTATTCACATTCGCGACGGAATGATAGAATCGGAGGAAAAAATGCGCGGCGCAGGCTCCGCAAGCGCGGCAGGCAAAAAAATCGATTTGAAGCTCAAGTAGAGGAAAACGTAAAGCAAAAAGGAATATTCTAAGAAAGAGGTGTTTTGGAAATGGAGTTGAAAACGGATTTTAAAACGGATTTCACGGAATTGAAAGAGTTTGAGTTTAAGACTTGGTTTCCGGCGTTACTGCTTTTGGCGCTAGCGCTTTCGCTTTCCTTTGCGCCGTCGGCTCAGGCGGTGACGTTCAACGTCACTCACTCCGGCATATTCACTTCCGCCGGCTTCACGGTAACCGACTTGCTTCAAACGCCGGACCGAATTTACCCTGGAGACGAAGTGCAGCTCCGGTTTTTCGTCAAATCAACTACTGCCGGCGTCGCAAACAACGTTAAAGTAATAGCGTTGTCTCCGCTTGCGGGCGAAAAGGATTACGCGCTTGGGGACATGGCTCAAGGCGATTCCAAAGCGGTCACCGTCGACTTCACGGTGCCGAATTCAACTAAGCCCGGACAGTACTACGTTTTCTTGTACGTGACTACCCAGGAAGGCAACGAGAAATCGCAGGTAGGCGAAGTCCCGATAACTATCAACGAACCGGTTTCTTCGAACGCTTTGTTGGCTAGCGTGTCGTCCTCCGTCAACGCTTACGCCGGCGAGTCCGTCATCGTTCCAGTCGAAATAAGGAACGTGGGCGCTCTTCCAGCGAAAGACGTGATCGTGCAAATGCAGTTCAGTTCCAGCAACGCGATAATCCCCGTGGGCGCTGACAGGATTTTCCTGTCTTCGATTGACGCTAGCTCGAGCGCTACAGCGAATTTCACGATTGGCGTAAACGCGGGCGCTGACCCCGGTTATTATCCTATTACCCTATTGATTTCGTACAAGGTGGACCGGGTACTGCAGCCGACAATCAACCAGACGATTGGTTTGAAGACGCTAGCGAAGACGGGATTGCTGGTTACCGTTGATACGATTTCGAGTGGCACCACGACGCAGCCGTACCTCTCGATTACGGTCGCCAACATCGGCGATACTGCTGTGCGCGGCGTCACCGTCTCGGTTTCTTCGGACGATTTCACGTTCTCCGGCGGCTCGGAAAAATTCATCGGCACCCTCAATCTCGACGATTCGGCGACTGCGTCCGTGACGCTGACTGCAAAAACAAGCGGCGGCAACATTGGAAACATCGGAAACAGAGGCAACGTTGCTAGCGTCGCAGCCGATGCAGGCGGTTTCGCCGGCGGATCGGGGCAGGTTACAGTGAAAGTTATTTACAAGGATTCTTTGAACGTGGAACACACTCAAGAAAAAATCGTTTCGGTGAGACAAAATTTGGCTGCCTCAACCGCAAACGGACAACCCAGCGGTTTCTCTTCCAGGCGCTCGCAAGCGTTCAACATCCTTGGCTTGGAACCGCTGCAATGGGTTATTGTAATACTCGCTTTGATTCTCGCGTTCTTCGGCTACAAGTGGTACAAGAAGCGCAAAGTAAAAAGCGCGGTGAGAAAGTGAGGCGGAAACAAGCGATGAAAGTTAGGAAAACGAGGCGCAAGCAATGAAGCTTTTGGACGTCGCAGTTTTGTCGTTGAACAGCTTGCGGCGGCGCAAACTGCGTTCGTGGCTGACCGTGCTCGGAATCGTAATAGCGGTAGCGTCCATCATCGTGTTGATTTCGCTCGCCAACGGAGTCAACCAGCAAATCACTTCGCGCTTGAGCACTATGGGCACGGACATAATTCAAGTCACGCCAGGCGGAATGCGCGCAGGAAGAATAGGCAGCGTGGGAGTTCCATTTGTCGGAGGCGGAGGCGGTTCCGGCGGAGGGGAATTCGGCGGTTTCGGCGGCGGAGCACGGGCGAGTTCTGAACCCGTGTTGACGTTCAAGGATGCGGAAGACATTAGGCGAATCGACGGCGTTCTCGTTGCAGACGCCCGGATTCAAGGACGGTTGCGGGCTTCGCTCAAGAATTTGAACACGAGCCTGCAAATCGTGGGCGTGGACCCGGCGGCTTTCAAGGAAATAAATTTGGCGCCAGTCGTGGAAGGAAAACTCTTGAATCCGAGCGACCGGTATTCGATAGTGCTCGGCTACAACGTTTGGCACAATACTTTCACCGGCGAAGAATTACTGAACAGGCAAATCAACATCGGCGGCTACTCGTTTCGAGTCGTGGGATTGCTGAACCAGTCGGCTAGCTCGTTCGGCACTTCCGACGGAGCGGTTTACGTGCCCATCGACATCGCTAAAATCGTTTTGAACGAGACGACGAACGTCAACCCCATCATCGTCAAAGTGCAGCCTGGCAGGACCGCCGACGCAGTCGCGTTGATAGTCGAGCAAAGGCTTCTCGAACTCCACCGCGTTACCGCGGACAAGGAAGACTTCACGATTACGACTGCTTCCGCGTCGCAATCAATCGCTTCGAGCATTACGAGCACGCTCACCATGTTTCTAGCAGGCATCGCAGCGATTTCCTTGCTCGTCGGCGCAATAGGCGTAGCGAACACCATGTTCATGAGCGTTCTCGAGCGAACTAAGGAAATAGGAATCCTTAAAGCGCTTGGGATGAAGGACAGCGAGATTACTGCCGCGTTCTTAATTGAAGCGACGGCCATCGGCATAACCGGCGGGGCGCTCGGTATAATCTTGAGCTTCGCGATTTCATTCCTGCTCTCGTTTTTTTCAATCGCGAGCGTGATTACTCCGGATTTGGTCGTCGGCTCGCTCTTGTTTTCCGCAATCATCGGAATTCTTTCGGGTGCTGTGCCGGCGAGGAACGCGGCGAAACTGCAGCCCGTTGAAGCGCTGAGATACGAATAAAGCGAGCAGAGGCGAGTCAAAGTGAACAGGAAGTCGGAGAGCAAAGAACAAAACAATTCGACGGCTGCAACCGCGTTCACGATTTTAGCGGTTTTCTTGGTTTTAACCGGCGCTCTTTTTCTCTACGGTTGCGTGAACTCCGGTCCCGGTCAGGACAACGGAATGCCGCAAGGAGGATTGCAAGGAGGATTCACTAACATGACTGCCGAGCAAAGGCAGGCTTTGGCGGACGAGAGGCAGCGTTTGGCTGAGAGCGCGTGCGCTGGCAAGAACGAAGGCGACGCGTGCGCGATGCAGTTTGCGCGAGGAGGCGGAAGCGTTCCGAACTCGACCGCAAGAAACTTTAATGCGGGCAACCAGAGCAACCCGCGCAACTTTACTCCGAGCTTTAATCCCAGCGGCAGGCCGCCGAACGCTTTCGGGGGAAACGGAACCGGAGGAAACGGGGTGAGTGAAAACGCTACTGGAACGTGCGAAACGCAGGAAGGCAAATTGTTGTGCGTGATTGCGCGGCAAGGCGGGCAAGCTCCGTTGCCTTCAGGCTGACGCCTTGATTTTGAGTGAATAGTGGAACTGCGGTTCAATCGTTTAAACTCGTTTTCGTATAAACCTTTATAAACCGTTATGTTTTGTAATATATTGCCGAAAATGTAATATATTGTGGTGTTTGGTTTTTGGTGTCTGAAGCGGCTTATTGGCCTGATTATTACGCTGGCTTGGTAGTAAAGGTTTTTGCGCCGAAGTTGTATTACCCGTACCGCGTTAAAAAGGACGAGTACTCGGCTAAAATCGTTTTCAGTAAGAAACGGGATTTGTCGGACTATTTTTTGAAGGAAGTCGAAACGGTTTTTTCTAAGTTGCCTTTCAAGCCTGGTTTGATAGTGGTTGTTCCTGCTTCGAAACTGAATTGTTTTTCTCCAACCGTGTTGGCATTGGCTGGCGAGTTGTCCGCCAAGTTTGGCGTAGCGAACGAAAACATTTTGGTTCGAGTCAAGGAAGAAAGAAAGCTTACTAACTGCAAGAGTTTCGACGAGCGTTACGCGTCCATCAAAGATTCTTTTAAGGCTACTAGAAAGTTGAAAGGCGAGAAAATCGTTTTGTTGGACGACACTCGCGCTACTGGAATGACTTTGTTGGAGTGCGCTAAGACTCTGAAAGCAGCTGGCGCTTCCGACGTCGAGGCAGTGTGTTTAGGGATAAACTCGAGGGAATGAATCATGGTCAACTTCAACGAAACGCAGTTAATACGTTGGATGAAGCTAAGTCGAGTAAAAGGCTTGGGGCCTAGAAAAATACAGTCGCTCGCGGAATTCTTCGGCAGCATTGACAAAATCTTTGAAGCAACCCCCACCGAACTCGTTTCCGCCAGAGTTTTCAAGGAAGGCATGCTTCCAGAGTGGCGACAACTCAAAGACGCTTCCGACGAAAACTTCGTTAAAGTAATTCGCGAGTGCGCTTCACAAAACATTAAGATTATGCCTCTCTTAGACGAGGCGTACCCTCTTAAGCTCAAGCGTCTGCCCGCCCCGCCTTTAACGCTATTCCTCCTAGGCGACGCTAGCTTGTTGAATAGTGACAAGATAGCGGTGGTGGGAACCAGACAACCGTCCGAGAAGGCGAGGAAACTCGCATTTGATTTTGCGAAGTACTTTGCCGACCAACGCATTACTGTAGTGAGCGGTGGAGCTGAAGGAATTGATTCGGCTGCGCACGAAGGCGCTTTAGCTTCGGGAGTCGGCAAGACTGTTTGCGTTTTAGGCAGCGGTTTCTTCAAGTCTTACCCAAGCAAGAACGAGTCGCTATTCGAAAGAATACGAAAATCTGGCGGTTTGCTTGTCAGCGAACACTTGCCGAATTTTCCGGGTTCAAGTATTTCCCTAATTCAAAGGAATAGAATTACTTCAGGGTTGTCTGATGCGTTGCTCGTTTGCGCGAGCAAGGAAGCAGGCGGGTCCATGATTCAAACCAAGATTGCTTTAGAACAGCGGATTCCGATTTTTTGTCCGTCCTTGTCTTTGGACGTTCAACCGAACGAAGGAATTCGCATAGCAATAACGGATTTCGGCGCTCGCGAAGTGAATTCGCCGCAAGAACTATTAAGCAAAATCAAGGACGCACCGAAATCTTTGCAGCAGTATTTGTAGTGCGAAACGAAAGCGAGAGCGAGTAATAATTTCCTAGAAAACGAAGTGCGTGTCCCGACGTTCCGTCGCTCAGGCTAAGCAGTTTCCCCCAAGCGGACCTTCAGACGAAAATTGACGCTCACTAAACCGCGCCGTCAACTCCTTGAGCGCAGCGCTTGAAAAGCTTTGCTTGAAAAGCTTTTAATGCCGCGGCAGCGTGCCTGAAAGGGATTGAAGAACGAGACGGGTTGACAGAAAATGGCTTGGAAGGTTTTAGCCAAAGACCACGGCGACCCAGCGCCGCACGGTTTCGCTTACTGTTACGCTTCGACGAACGACGTCAAGCCTTTAATCGGCTTGAACCAGCGCGACTGGGTTCTCGAACTCCGCAGCCAGTCGTGGTTTTGGTGCGGCAACCCCGGCGAGTACGACCGAATTGCAAAAAAAGTTCTCGCAATGCTCGAAGACAAAGCGTTTTTCGAGAAAACGAGCCGTGAGAGCAGGCGCACTATAAGCGCGTTGCGCGACTACTCGTTCGAGCTCCGCGACGCGGAAGCGGACTTGCGTTCTTTTTCTAACGACGAGCTGGCGCGGGCTTACGAGAAACTGTTTTTGTTGTGGCGCATGGCGAGCGCTTGGGGGCACGTTGTGAATCTCGCTGATTTCGAGCACTTCGCGCTCACGCACAAAATAATGGGTTTTCTCGGCGAGCGAATAAAGCAAAGCAAAAGCGCGGCGAGCGTGCCCGAAGCGTTCGCGGTTCTGACGACGCCCATCGAAAAAAACCCGCTTGCTCTGCAAGACGAAGCTTTCTTTTTGATTCTCGCGAAAATCCAGGGCGACGCGCGAGCAAACGACTTGTTCGCGAAACAGCAACAGCCGGCGAACGTCATCCTCGCGAAAATCGGAGATTTCCCTGAAATCAACAGCGCGCTTCGCGCGCACTCGCGCGAGTACGATTGGCTCCAATACCACTACAGCGGCCCGATTATTCTCGACGAAGCGTATTTCGTCGAAGCGCTCGCGAGCGAAGCGCGGCAAAGAGTCGACGCGAAAGCGAAGTTGCGCGAGTTAGCTGAAAAAACTCGCGCGCTCCGCGAAAAACAAGCGCGCCTTGCGAACGAGCTTCGCTTGAGCGAAAGCGAGCGGCATTGGACGCGCGTTGCAGCCGAATTCATGTTCTTGAAAGCGCTGCGAAAAGACGTCGTATTCCAAGCGAGCCGCAATACTGACGCGCTCATGGCTGAAATCGCCAGCCGCTTGGGCGTTAAGCCGATTCAATCGCGTTATTTGACGCCCATGGAAGCGTGCGAGGCGTTGCGCGCCGACAGGCGTTTCGATGCGGCGCTTTTAGCGCAACGCATCGTGCACAGCGTTTGGCTGTTTGAGGAAGGCGGTGCCGTCAGCGTTTTCGTCGGCGGCGAAGCTGATGAGTACGCGAAGCAAATCTTCGAGGAAAAACCGCCTGCGGAAGGCGTGCGTGAGCTCAAGGGCACGCCGGCTAGCCCGGGCTTCGCGCGCGGAATCGTGCGCATCGTTGCGGAAGCGAGCGACATTCCGAAAATGAGGGAAGGCGACGTCCTCGTTTCGCCTGCGACGAACCCGAATCTCGTGCCCGCGATGAAGCGCGCCGCGGCAATCGTGACGGATGAAGGCGGCATCACTTGCCACGCGGCGATCGTTTCGCGCGAGCTTGGAGTCCCGTGCGTTGTAGGCACGCGAGTCGCGACGAAAGCTTTGCGCGATGGCGACGAAGTCGAAGTCGATGCGACGGCAGGCGTCGTCAAAATAATCAAGAAAACGCAGACTTAGAAGTCAAGCCACGTTTTTCGTCTTGCACTCGTTTGGAAAGAATCCGCTGTCGGGATGCAGAAAGCGAACCCACCATTCGCGAGCGCGCTCTTTGTTTGAATGGTCTAGCTCAGCGTAAACCTTTTCAGAATTGGCGAGCGGCTTGCCTTTCACGCGCTCGAGAATCTCATTGCTCGGCTTCCAATCCATTCCAAGCGCGGCGAACAAACGCGAGTAAGCGTGGTGCTCGAGCCAAACCATTTTCGCTTTCTGTTCTTCGAAATCAAGATTCCTGAAAATTTCGTAGCGTTGCGCCGCGGCTTCCCCAGCCGCCTCGTAAAGCGACGCGATTTCGTCGAG
>JAZDKN010000061.1:0-10448 GCA_043803065.1 Microcaldota archaeon | reverse complement strand
TGCGGCTCGCGAGCGCAGACGTTTTCGAGTAAAGCAAGCGCGGCAGCGAAGGCAAGAGTATTTCAACTCGTTCGCCGACGCCTCGCGCCGCGTAATTCTTCAAATACGTTTCTTGCGCGCCTTCGAAAAGCGAGGCGAGCGCGAATTTTTTTTCTTCCTCGCCGATTTCCTCGCTTTCAGAGTACAAGTCGAAGAAAACGCCGTTCTTGAACAAGCGAGCTTCGCGTTGAGCGTAGCCTCGCGCGGCGAGAAAATTGATTAAAGCGCCGAGTTTGTCGTCGCGCGCGATGAAGTCAACGTCCTTGCTTCCAGCGTAAGGCGCGTAATGCCAAACCGCCCAACCCCCGAACAACAACGGTTTTTCGCCGAGCGAGTTCGCGAAGCGAGCGAAGCCTTTCATTTCCTCGAACGATTTTTCGCAAACCTCGCGTCCGTAAACTTCAATCACCGTCAATCACCGTCAATCACCGTCAATCACCCGTGTGTTTGCTCACTTGTTTTTCGCGCGCTTTCCGTCGAGTTGACTGGCTGCGCGACTTGGAGTTTCGGGAAACCGTGTTTTTCAGCTACCGCGTAAAGCGCGGTGAGCGCGATTCCTCCGAAACTAGCCAAATCCACGTAAAGCAGGAACGAGTTGACGACGCGTTCACCGCTGATTTTGCGGCTGCCGTAAAAAACGAATTCGTCGTCCGCGACGACGAGTGCGACGCGCTTCTTTAATTCGCGCAACGTGCCTTCCTCGAATTTAAAACCCTTTAATTCGTTGGCGTCAAAGCCCGGCGGCACGTAGACTGTGGCGAAACCGCTTTTCAAGTATCCCGCGTCGAGCCACGCGCCCGAAAGAAACGAATGCACGTGCTGTATGCCGCGCCTTTTCAATTCGCGCAAGACGCGTTCGTCGCCGCAAAAGAAGGTTTTAAGCGCGCCCGCGTGCCTGTTTCCAATCCAGTCCACCAACAACTTTTCGGGGTGTTCGAGAACGACGCGGGTTCGGAACGGGCGTTTGACTGCGCCTTCGCTGTAGAGCTCGTTCACTATGCGGCTGACGAACGCTTTGGACAAACGCGTTTCGCTCGCGATTTGCTTTTGGCTCACGAGTTGCTTTGAGTGCAGCAACAGGAAAGACGCTATGCGGCAAGCGCCGAGTGAAAAAACGGTTGTCATGCCTCGCTTCCCCCCAACATTTTAGTGCAATCCGTATTTATTTAGCACAATAAGTATTTAAATAGTTTACTGTTCAGTAAACTTAATATAAATGACTTTGGAGTAGTTTCGAGGTTTTAAACCGGTTTTACCGGAAGCGAGGCGGGATTCGGTTTATAAGCCCTTTGCGTCAAACTGTTAGCCTCGCTCCGCCCGTGAAGGTGGCGCGCAGGGAGGTGCCGTTAGCATGGCATTCTCCGAACAAATGCCCGCCGACTTGTTCGACGAGCTCGACTGAACGAAAAAGGTCGAATCAGAGCCTTATGAAGCGAACAAAGCGAACTGAAAACGCTTGAAAAACGCGCGCTTCGCGCTCGCTTAGCTTCGACTCGCATCATCGAAAAAGTTTTTATAACCCCTAGTTTTAACGCTATTCACTCGAGTTTAGGAGGTAGTGCAAATGGGTTTTGTTTCGCTGACGGTCTGGGTATTCCTAATGTTCATCGCAATCGGGATTTACACTAGCTTGCTCGCGTTGTTGAAGCCGAAAGAGAAGCTTTACGCGGGCATGATCAAGCTCGGGTTGTTTCTCGCCGTATTCGACTTTATTTTCGAGAGTTGGGGTGCTTGGGCGGGTTACTGGATAAGCAAGGGTTCGCTTCTGCCGCTTGATGTTTTTCGCATTCCCGGTTTCGAAGGCGTGCCTGGCGAGGTTTTCGTCATCGCCCTCTGCGCTGGTGCGACTTACTCGCTTCTTTTCCCGAAAAAGTTCGGTTGGCGCGTTGCGTTGCCGGCTAACTTCTTGATCGCGTGTGTTGGCGCTGGAATCGAGGCAATACTCATTTCGTCGGGGCTTCTCGTTTACACGGGCGGTTGGACGAGCGGGCACGCGGTTGCAGCGTATTTCGTAACGTTCCTCCTGCTCAACTGGGTTAACTCGAAGTATTGCGCCGACTGAAAAAACGTTTAAATGTCTGCGCTGTAATTCTTGAGTGGAAATCGCGCGTTTCGCAATCGTTTTTTGCCTCGTGTTTTCTCTAGCCTTAAGCTTAGCCACCAGTGCGGTCGCCGCTTCAGCGACAGATTCCGGTTCCGAGTGTGCGTCATGTTTCGTAACTAACGCGCTTCCGTGGTGGGTTTGGGTTGCCGCGGCAATCGGCGTAGTCGTTGCGATTTGGTTTTGGAACGTGCGGCGCACCCGCAAGAAATAAATCTGCGGGCGCGTTGCTTTTAGCAGTTGCTGGAGGGTGGTGGTTGTAAGTGAAGGAAATGAATGTTTTCGAATGCATTGCGGCGAGGCGCAGCGTGCGCGATTTTGAAAAGAAAAAAATTCCCGAGCTCGCGATTCAAAAAATCTTGAGCGCGGCCGTTGCGGCGCCTAGCGCGAAGCACGTGCTGCCCTGGCATTTCGTTTTGATTGAGAATGAAGCCAAGCTGCACGAGTTAAGCGATTTCGTGCTCAAGAAATACGGGGCAGACAAGGGTTTCGCTGCGCGAATAGCTTTCTTGAAAGGGAAAACGGTTTTTCACGATGCGCCGCTCGTCGTGCTCGTCGTTTGCGACGAGAACGCGAGCAAGTGGGTGAAGGAGGATGCAGCGCTCGCGGCTGAAAACGCTTTTCTCGCGGCGCGGGCGCTTGGAATCGGCAGTTGCTTCATCGGCATGGCGAACGTTTTGAACGACGAGGAAAGCGTTTTGCGCGGGCTCGGGCTTTCGAGCGGCTTTAAAATCTTCGCTGCGCTGGCGTTCGGTTTTCCGAAAGACGCAAAGTGGCCTAAAGGCGAAAAGCGGGAAATCAAGATAATCAAGCGCTTCCCGTAGTATTTGAGATGAGGACGTGAAACCGCTTCTTGCGCGTTGAAATGCGCGCGGTTTTTTCAATCGATCTTCTTGTGCTTGCCTTTACCGATTAAAACGAGCCTGTCATCTTCGTTTAACTGTTTTTTTGGAGCGGATAACGCGAATTCCTTACCGTCGTAAACCGCGATTACTTTGAAGTCCTTGTCGCGCTCGATTTCTTCAACGGTTTTTCCGTTTGTTCTCCGCGAAACCGTTGCTTCGAACAAATCCAACCCGCTTTCAGGAGAAAAAAGCTTGTAAATCGTTGGCGTGGCGACTTCGTTCGCGAGTTGTTGCGCTACTACGATTTCCGGCACGACCGCGCCGATTCCGATTTTTTTAAGGACCGCCGCGTGCGCCGGGTTTTTGACGAGCGCGACTACTTTGCCTGCGCCCGAGTGTTTCGCGTAAGTGCCGGCGAGGAAAACGGCTTCTTCGCTTCCGCAAACCGCGAAAACGCAATCCCTCTCGCTTAACTCGAGTTCGTCGAGCACGTCGGGGTTCGTGAAGTCGTTGTTTATGACGAGCGCTTCTGTTGAACTCGCTATTGACTCGCAGACTTTTGAATCCTTATCGATTACGACGGTTTTCAGTCCCGCTTTTTCGAGCGCGCGTAACACGTTGAGTCCCACGTGGCCCGCTCCGAGTATTATCATTCGTTCGAGTTTCACCCGCTTCACCCCTGCGCGTTTTTGAAAGGGGTTTAGTATGTTTCTTTTGTTTTAAATCGGTTGCGGGAACACGGTTAAAAAGGCGAAACGCCGCGGTTGCGCCGCTCGCTTGCCGATGGCTATTGGCGCGGGCTTCAAGTTTTTTTCAAGATGAACGCGAAGAAGACGATTGACGGCAGTATTTCTATTCTGCCGAGCCACATGCAGCAAACCAGAACGAGTTTGCCTAAAGCGGGAAACGCATACAAATCCGGAATAGTTGTTAAACCAACGTTTCCGAGGGCGGATGCTACGGCGAACGCCGAGTTTATTGCGCTGAAGCCTAAAACCATTACCGCGCCCGTAGCGATTACGAGCGCGAACAAGTAGATGAAAACGAAGTTGCCGCTCTCGATTGCTTCGTCGCTCGTGAGCGGGTGGTTGTTCACTTTAATCACTTGAATCGCGCGTTCAGGCAGGAAAACGCTTTTGATGCGCATCCACAGCGTTTTCGATAAAACGATTACGCGCCAAAGCTTGAGCGCGCCGGTTGTTGAGCCAGAGCACCCGCCTGAAACCATCAAGAGTATAAGCAAATATTTCGCGAACTCGCTCCAGTACTCTATTTTCTCTACCGCCAAACCGGTTCCCGTCAACGCGGACGTGGCTTGAAACACGGCGTTTTCAGGCACGGTTTTTTGGGAGACCACGATCAACGTCCCGACCAGAACGACGAGTCCGAGCATTGCCTTGAACTCGGAGTGTTTGAATACCGAACGCCAGTTTTCCTTGAACGCGCGGTAGTAAAGTGTGAAGCTCGTCGCGCCGGCGAGCATCAGCAGTACGAAAACGATTTTCTGCAGGAAAGTGAGCGTTAAACTGTTGGTTGTTATGAACCCGCCTGTTGCAACCGCGGTCATAGTCAGGTTAACCGCTTTCAGCAGTTGCAAGCCGGAGAGGAAGGCGAGGCAGACGCCCACCAAAGTTATTGAAACGTAGATTCCCCAAATTATTTTAGCGGTTTTTCTCGCGTTGGGTTCGGTGAGCGAGCGGCCTTCCGCCTGCAAGAGCTTGCCTGCCGCGGGCGCACGCAAGACGAATAACGCGAACAACAGTATTCCGACGCCGCCAACCCATTGGGTGAAGCTGCGGTAGAACAACAACGACGAGGGAAGGGCTTCCACGTTTTGGATTACCGTCAATCCCGTGGCTGTCCAACCGCTCATGCTTTCGAAGACGGCGTCTTGCGCGTTTAATCCGGCGTAAAAATAAGGAATGCTTGCGATTAAGGGGATTATTACCCAGCTTAATGCGGCTAATACGATTGCCTGCGAGCGCGTGATTTCTTTTTCTTCAAGGTGAGTCAAATACGTGGGCGTCAGTATTTTCAAGGCGTAATTCCACGAGGCGACGCTTGCGGGCGCGTGAAACAAGCGTTTGACCGCGTCCCAAACCGTGTGCGTCGCGCTTTTCAACGCGTAAGGCAAGCCCGGCAGCATCAAAACCGCCGAGGTCACCAGCATATAGCGCAAGACGTCTTGTTTCGCGTAGTACGCGTAAGCCGCGGGCAGCAAGAGCGAAAATCCGGCGGCGAACATTATCTGTTTCAAGTGAAACCAAAGCACGCTGTTAGCGTTTTTCATTGAAACCACTTTTTCCGCCGCGGCAGTTTGCCAGCGCGTCCGTGTTCAACCGTTTTTTTTGGGAGGGCTTAAAACAGTTTGGTTTGCTTGGGTTTCGGCGAATTCCACGCCGGCGGCTTCTTCAATTCCATCGTTTCTTCCTTTTTTTCTTGCGCGGGCGCTTCTTTTCTTTCCGTTTCTTTTTCTTCCTTCGCTTCAGTTTCTTTTCTTTCCATTACTTCTGTTTGGCTTGAAACGGGCGGGCATTGCGTCGTGTTCGGCGCGCCGCATTTTACGCCGCTGGCTTCGCCCGTCTTCGTCGCGGCGCAGCGTTCCGCGTATTCGCAGTAATCGCACCACCAACGCATGTCCGCATGCGTCTTCGCTTCCGGCTCCGGCGCAGCGTCTTCAAGAAGCGCCTGGTGCAGGATTGCAAAGCGCTGGATTCCGTCTTGCGCCGCGCGCTCGTCGTAAGCAACGCTGTAAACAATGCTGTTTAACGTGTTTTTCTCGATGTAAAGTAAGGCGCCGTTGTGGACGCCAGTTGCATGCATGTAGAACTGCAACTGCGCCGAATGGTGTTTGCTTGGTCCGCGCGGCATGCGTGCCGCGCTCTTGACTTCAACTAGAATGGTTTTTCCGCTCGTTTTAACGAGTAGAACGTCGTCTACTCTGCCGCTCACGACGAATTCACCGCAATTCATGACGAAAGGCATCTCGCTTTTCAAGAGCTCGACTTCCGGCGTTTTGCCGCTTTTGAAGACGTGAACGACGTACTCGTGAAGAATATTTCCGGTTTCGAAAATGCGGCGTTTTTCCGCGTCGAACTCTATTGGGAATTTGAACGAGAACCAGGTCTTGCGCAGGCACGAGCCGACTTCGCTGGGGTAGTAACGCCCCACGGTTTTGGGTTTAGATTCGCGGTACAAGTGCTTGTCTAGGAGCGCGTTGAAGTCGAACAACTCGGGCTCGCTTTTTTCTTTGTTCGTTTCAGTCATTTTAATCGCTTGTTTGATTTCGCTTGCGTTGCTTTTAACTTTTGCCGAACCGCGCTTCCGGTGAATACAGTGGAAAGCTTTAAACCCGCGTTGCACCAAATACTTCCCCGAGGTTGTTTTATGGTCGGAATTCAGTTGTTTCGTGAAAAGCCCCGTAAAACCAGCAGATTGCGCGAGTTGTTTAATATGGGTGAGCCTTCCGGCGCTGGATTGCCGCAGGATTTGGTTTTGCCTGGCGGGAAAGGGCGCAAGCAGATTCCGATAAACCGCCGCGCGCCCAACGTCGGACCAACGCGCTTGCAGACGCGTGTTATCTTTCCAAAGCCAGGAAGTTTTTGGTCTAATTATAAGAATAGCCTTCTTTGGAAAGGCGTCAAGGTGTCTCCGCAAGTTGCGTTTCGCGCGTGGATATCTCAAAAAGGCAACGAGAGGTATTCTCAGTTATTTAGAACGCCTGCGACGCCTCAGAAACCGGGTCAGAAGCAGAAACCGGTTTGGAATCGCGTCGTTTGATTCCTTCGTTGATTATTCATGCCTAACCCCGCTTTGTTGTTGAACGCTCGCGAACGAGGACTCGTCGAACGGGAAAGCGAAGCGGGTGCGTTGGCGCGGAGTCCGTTCGAGGAAGCGCGGGCGCGCATTCGCGAAAACGAGGTTTTGAACGAGCTGCTTAATTTCGGCGAGAGTCGCTTGACTCTCGAAGAGTTGACTGCTAACCACATGCAGCGGCGCATTGAAGCGCGGAAGACTCTAGCGCAGACCGGCAGGGCTAGCATTTTGTTCGACGTGATTCGCGCGGAGGAAGCGGAGGACGCTTTGATGCGGCGCGAGTACGTTTTGCTTCGCAATACTCGCGGTTTCGCGGATTTGATGACTGCAAAACGCTTTTTCGCTTCGCTGCCAAGCGTTTCGAACACGGTGAAACAACGTATCGTTCGCAAAGTTCAAGAGCAAGCGTTGGCACAACTCGTTGAAAAACGACGGCAGCCGGGTTTCTGGTTCGTTGTTTCTGGAGCGCGCAACCCCAAGCTTCAACAAATCGGCGTTAACGGTTCCGGAGTACTGCTTTTGAAAACAGTTAGCAACGCGCTCAAGCTTCACGCTGAACGCCTGCAACCGCGAATCGTCCGGCGTTGAATCGGGCGGTGTTTTATTAGTGGAAGAAAATTTCACCGGAAGTCGGGTGCCGCGGCGAGTTTATAATTTCATTTCAAACAAAAATAGCTGTGAGTTTGAAAGAAGCGGAACGACGCTTTTTGCGCGATTCAATCTTGCAGCTGTTCTCGCAAAACCAACCCGTTTCGATACGCGCTGTTGCAGAAAACAGCAAAATTTCTTACGATAATGCTAAGCGGCGGATTCTGCATCTTGAACGCGAAGGCGCCATAACCCGTATTTTCAGAGGCGTTTATTGTCGTTCGGGGCTAGAAGGCGTTTTACGCGAAAAAATTTTAAAGGCGCCCTTTGACGCTATTCTCGACAATTGCAACAGAATTCCGGTGCCCATGTCTCGCGTTAACGCGCTCGGGCTGTCGGATGCCTTCATCCGAGTAGAACTGTGTTCTGGCGGTCGTATGGTTTGTTTCTTGACCAAGCTTAAAGCGCATCAAGCCAACGCTTGGATTAACGTCAACAAAACGGCGCGTTCAGCGTTAAATTTGTTTGTCGGAGATCGCGTCGAGGTTTTGGAAACTCGTAAACTTATTAGCGGGAGCCGATCGGAAAACATTTTTTATGGCGATGCCGTTGATTTAGCGGCGTTGGTTCCGCTCAAAACGCGCAAAAACAAACCGATTTTCGTGGAAGCATTAGGTGAAACGCAACTTTTACTTTGGTATTTCGCTGGAAATCGAGGTGCGCGACAGCAAACGATCAATCGTTTTGTTGATGCCGGAACGCTTGGCTCTTTGCTTGGTCAACTTCAAGCAGAAGGAACGAAATTCAACAAAATTAAGCCGTTTGAGTCGCCGCGCGTTGTTTTCACTAACGTGCTCGTAAGCGAACACGCGAGTTTCGTCGATTCTTTGTTTAAACTCGGCGTTTCAAAAAATGAAATCAAGATTCGCGGGTTTTACAATCCGAAAACCGTGTGTGAGGAAGACGCTAATGATATCTGCGAAAAAATGTTCGCGGCCACGCAGGTAACGCCCTCGCTTGTTGCTTTGAAGAACGCACCAAAAACCAAGGTTTTTTTCCAAACGTGTGTCGAGCGAGCGGTCTTGGCGGAAACACTGCTTAATGCGATGAACATTCTTAGGCGAGAAGCAGCGTGCGAACCTCTTGTGGACGCGCGCAAAACATTTACGGAGCATTTTCTAGCGAAGTTGTTGACGGGCGATGGTTGCCTTGTTGTGCGAAAAATCAGGTGTTCGCACGGCGAGAGTTTCACTTGTAGAGGATACGTCAGCGATTGCAACGCCGAGTATAGGCGCGACTACCGCGAAATAATGAAGAAACTAGGACTGTCTGTGGCTTCTTACGACAACAATCAGCGCGTTTTCTTTAGTTGTAGCATAGAAAACATTCGCTTCTTGTGCAGGATAAGAGCGTTTGAAGGAACTAGAAGTTGGCCTAAATTGCTGAAAGCAGTTTTCGCCAGCAAGATAATCATGAGGGACTACCGCCGCTTCAAAAAAGTGTTTCCGCTTTCCGAAGTGACTCTTCTGGATGTAGAGAAAATTTTTGGTTTTACTAGAAACAACGCTAAAGCGTGGGTTAGAACAAAAATCAGTCAGGGAAACCTTCAACCGTTAAGCACAAATACTCTCCCGCGCACATATTCGCTGTCGAGCAAGGCAAAGAAACTATTAGCATTCGTTGACGCATGCGACAAAGAACTTTCGTCTTTGGAGGTTTTTTGCGGAAATGGTTTTAAACGAGCTTCCCCCATCGTTGATTCGGAAACTGACGCGTCAACAGTACCACTTGGTAGGCAGACACTCTGCAGTCAAGCCGTGCAACTGGCTTAGAGAGAGCCTAGTTCGTAACAGGCAGTGTTACAAAAATCTTTTTTACGGCATCGCAAGTCACCGTTGCGTTCAGTGCACGGCCGCAGTAGTTTTTTGTTCCCAAAGATGCGTCTTTTGTTGGAGAATGATGCCTGGCGAAGCGGGAATCGACTGGAATCAGCTGGCCTTTGACTCGTGGGACGAACCAAAATTCATCGTTGATGGACTCTTGAAGGAACAACAAAGGTTAGTAATTGGTTACGGCGGCAATCCCGTTGTTTCCAAACAGAAATTTGAGGAGGCGCAGAAGCCAAAACACTTTGCGTTGAGCTTATCCGGGGAAAACACGATTTATCCCTTTCTTCCCGAGTTAATCAAAGAAATTCACGGGCGAGGAATGACGACGTTTCTGGTTACGAACGGAACGAACCCGCAAGCGCTCGAGCGCCTAGCGGACGAAGGCGCACTGCCTATGCAGTTGTACGTTTCGTTGTGCGCTGCCGACGAAGCGACTTACCGCAAAACCAACGCTCCGTTAATCAAAGACGGTTGGAAGAAACTCAACGAAACGCTTGAACTCTTTGCGTCGCTGAAGACACGCCGAGTCGTGCGCTTGACGCTGTGCAAAAACCTCAATCTCAAGGACGCGTCGGGCTACGCCCGACTCATCGAAAAAACGGGTGCGGAGTTCGTTGAGCCGAAAGCTTACATGCCCGTCGGGTTTTCGCGCGAACGCTTGGGGCCCGCGTTTCAACCGACTCACGATGAGATTATGTCGTTCGCGCGCGAGCTCGCTGCGGAAAGCGGTTACGTTTTGGCGGGAGAGCAGAAAACGTCTCGAGTCGCGCTGTTGTGCCGCGATGCTGGTGCGGAGAAAAACCGTTTGATTAAGCGCTAGTTTTAACGAATTCGAGGAGCATGCGCCTGTCGCGCGGGCCGTCTAACTCCATCAGGATTATTCGCTGCCAAGTTCCAAGAAGTATTTCGCCGTTTTTTACTAGGAAAAAGCATTCGCTTCCCGCGGCTGCCGAACCGATATGCGCCGCGGCGTTGTCGTCAATGCTGTCGTGCTCCCACTTTTGCTTGCGCAGTTCAGCGAAGTATTTCTCGTAATCGCGGCAAATTCGCGGCTCGAACTCGTTGACGATTAGTGCGGCGGTGCAGTGGGGAACGAAAACGAAGAGAACGCCATCCCGCCATTTTTCGCGAGCGACGATGCGTTCGATTCCGTCGGTGACGTCGATTGCC